>JABIPV010000361.1 GCA_018699075.1 Kordiimonadaceae bacterium
CAAGCCCTGACCACATATCACCATCACCAATATATCTTAGCGCAAGATAAGGTACCAAAAGACCAAAAGCCAAAAAGCCTATTCCGTTAATAGTATCGGAAATAGCCACCGCCTTTAACCCGCCGAAAATAGCATAAAGCGACCCTAAAGTTCCAACGGTCCACACGATGACCCACACAGCACTCGATTTACTGATGCCTAAATTTTCAGAGATATCAAAAAGGCTTTCAAGGCCGCTGGCGCCGAATAAAAGCACGACGGGTAATATGGCCACCACATAAGAAAATAAAAATAATAATGTCGCTATCACACGTGTATTTTGATCAAACCGGGTGGAGATATATTCAGGGATAGTCGTAAGGCCGCTTTTTAAATATTTTGGTAAAAAATATAGCGCAGTGAGCACCATGGCAAGCGCCGCTGTTGTTTCCCACGCCATAACCGCAACTGTATGGGAAAAGGCATCCGCATTAAGGCCAATTAAATGTTCTGTGGATAAATTTGTCAGCATCAAAGAACCAGCAATTACCCACGCCGTTAAACTTCGCCCGGCCAGAAAATAATCAGCTGAAGATGCCATTTTATCATTACGTGTTTTGATATAAGAAATAAGCGCCACAAGGCCTGTGAAGCCAATGAATGATAAAACAGCCAGCATAATTTTCCCTAATATTATATTTTGTTATTTCCTTATACGTCAAAATCATTACACTTCAAAGCCAGTAAAATGGAATTTAAGAATGACAAAAAAAATAATAGTTTCTGATGTGGGGGGCACAAATGGACGATTTGGTATTGCTGAGTTTTCCAATCAGGAACAAAAACCTAAAATAAACTCCTTTCATGTATTTCCCTGCACTGAATTCACCTCATTCGCGGACATGTTCGGTGCATATCTTGATAAAGTTGAAGGCGAAATCCCGAAAGAAGCTATATTGGCCATTGCGGGCGAAGTACTAGAACGTAGTGGGTTTATGTGGCATCATAAGTGGCAATTTTCATCCGACGAACTTGAAAAAAGGTTTTCTTTAAAAAATGTGAAAATGCTTAACGACCACGCGGCCGTGGCCTTTGCCGTTGATCACTTTTTAAAAGATCAATTAATCACCATTTCTGATAAAAAACCAATAGACAATAATTTACCCTATAGTGTCTTTGGACCAGGGTCTGGGTTTGGCGCGGCAATTGGCGTTCCTTCTAGTGCTGGATTGAAAGTCGTGCCAACCGAAATAGGTCATGTATCTTATGCGCCAAAAAACCAATTCGAATGGGAATTATGTGATTATTTAAAAGACAGTTTGGGTTTTGTCTCCACAGATCGGCTTATATCAGGACCCGGAATAAAACGTATTTATGACTTTTTACTTTTTCAAGGTCACCCCGGCGATAGCAAATTGAATTCACACGATATCACGAAAGCGGCACTTGATAATTCCGATGCCACATGCCGTAAAACTGTGCTTACATTTTTATCTATGCTCGGAAGCGTATCGGGTGATGTTGCCCTCGCCCACGGTGCAAAAGGGGGCATTTATATTGGCGGTGGCATTGTGCCAAAACTGGTCTCATTGATTGATGAAAGTGATTTTATGAAACGCTTCTATGACAAAGGTCCAATGACAAGATTTGTGGAAATTGTTCCTATTTATGTAATATCAACAGATAAGCCTGGATTATTAGGTGCGGCAATGGCAAAATTCTAGAAAGGCATAACATGACGACTACTGAAAACTCACCCGTTCGTATTGGTCTTATGGGCATCGGCCTCAACGTATATTGGTCACAGTTCGAAGGACTTGAAGACCGGGTTAGAGATCACCTTAAAAAAGTGCATGATCATATCAACCAAAATGACGTAGACGTCGTGAGTGCGGGCCTCGTTGATGATATTGATAAAGCCTTTGCAGCAGGTGATTTATTTCGCAGTCAATCCGTCGATATAATATTTTTATTTGCCACCACCTATGCTGTGTCTTCAACCGTTCTCCCTGCCGTGCAGCGGGCGGGCGTTCCGGTAATTGTTCTTAATCTTCAACCGGGTAAGGTGCTTGATTTTAAAGAATTTAATGCTCTTCCTGATAAAGTCGAGATGACAGGAAAATGGCTCGAATGGTGTAATGCCTGCCCGGTTCCTGAAATCGCCAATGTCTTTAAAAGAGCGAAGATCGATTTTCACCAAATCACGGGTACGTTGGATGATGATGATCTTTGTTGGCAGGACATTAAACAATGGGTAGAGGCCGCGCAAGTTCGTCATATTCTTTCCTATAATCGTTGCGGATTACTGGGTCATTATTATAACGGAATGCTTGATATTTATACGGATGTCACCCTACTGCAATCCACATTCGGCGGTCATTTTGAAATACTGGAAATGGAAGAACTAGCCGAAATTCACAGCCAAACATCTGATGACCTTATCCAAAAACGCATCACTGATTTTCACAGCCATTTTGATTTGCAAGACGGCGTAAGTGAATTTGAGCTTGAACGCGCGGCAAAAACATCCGTAGCTCTCGATGGTTTGGTTGAGCGTTATAAACTTGGTTCAATGGCCTATTATTATGAAGGAAGTCCCGGTAGTGTTCATCAAGACCTGATAGGTTCTTTTATTCTTGGTGGGTCAATGCTGATTGATAATCATGTGGCGATTGCCGGTGAATATGAAGTTAAAAATGCACTGGCTATGAAAATTATGGATAGCTTTGGCGTCGGCGGGTCATTCACTGAATTTGTCACTGTCGATTTTAAAAATGACATCGTATTGCTTGGTCATGACGGCCCCGGTCACATTGCCATTGCCGAAGGTAAAACAAAAGTTCGCCCGCTTGATGTGTACCACGGCAAACCAAGTTCCGGTCTAAGTGTGGAAATGTCCGTCGCATACGGCCCCATCACCTTATTATCTGTTATTGAAGATGCAGATTGTGGTTTCTCTCTACTGATTGCAGAAGGACATTCTGTTGAGGGAGAAATACTCGAAATCGGCAATACAAATAGCCGTTATAAGTTCCCCATTGGTGCCAAAGCATTCGTTGAAAACTGGAACCAAAACGCCCCTGCCCATCACTGCGCAATCGGTGTCGGTCATATTTCCGATAAACTTATTAAACTCGCCAAAATACTGGACATTAAGTCTATCCAAGTTTGTTAAAATTTAAAAAACATTTACATATTCGCTGCCAATTACTATTATAACAATAACAGTAATTACGTATCTAGATCAGGGAAATAAAATGCGTGCGGAAGATAATGAGCTTTTAACACGGGTGGGACCAGGAACGCCCATGGGCAATTTAATGCGCGAGTATTGGTTTCCCATCATTAAGAGCGAAGAAGTAAGCACGGATGGATCGCCGCTTCGCTTTCGCTTGCTTGGTGAAGACCTTCTTGCCTTTCGTGACAGTGATGGCAACGTGGGCATCATTGAGCCTTACTGCCCCCATCGCCGGGCAGAATTATTTTATGGTCGTAATGAAGAATGCGGCATTCGCTGCGTTTATCATGGTTGGAAATTTGATGTGAACGGTAACTGTGTTGATATGCCCAGCGAGCCAGAGGAAACAAATTTTAAACATAAAGTAAAAATTAAATCATATGCGGCAAAAGAAAAAATCGGCATGATTTGGGTATATATGGGCGATAAAAGCCCCTTACCTGAACTTCCTGATTTTGACAGCATGCGCTTACCCGAAGATAAATTAAGCATCCGAATTGCCCTGCGTGAATGTAATTATCTTCAAGCACTTGAAGGTGATATTGATACAGCACATCTTGGGTTTTTACATCTTGGGTCCGTTGGCGCATCAAATTTTGATAAAAAATCAGGTGAGAATTATTTATCACAGAATAAAGCACCCAAATATAAAGTTAAAAATACCCAGAGCGGCACCATGTACGGCGCTTACCGCGATGCGGAAGATGATACATATTATTGGCGTGTCGCTCGGTTCTGTATGCCGTGCTGGACTATGCCACCGGGGGGTAATTTACTTGACCATATTATTGTTCGCGCATGGATACCGATAGATGATCATAATTCGATGTTTGTTAGCTTAAGCCAAAAAGGCGGCAAACCGCTTGATAATTTAAAAGGCGGCGCCAAATTAAAAGGCATCGGCATGGGGCTAAATTATGAAGAAAATCCCGGTTCAGGTTTCCTCGACAGATGGAAACTTAAAGAAACCCGTGCCAATGATTATATGATCGACCGTGAAGAGCAACGTACTGAAACTTATACCGGCGTTAAAGGCATTCACCTTCAGGATCAAATGATCACAGAAAGCATGGGAAGTGTTTCGGACCGTACAGGCGAGCACCTCGGCACCAGTGATCAAATGATCACCATGACCCGTCGTCGGTTGATCAATGCCGCCAATGAATTAGCGAAAGATGGCTCGGTTCCTTCTGGCGCAAACAACCCCAACATATTCCATCTCATCCGCTCCGGTGGCATGATCATTAATCGTGAACTAAATTGGGAAGACGAAGTTCAAGTCCGCAAAGATACCGCCGTTTGGCCGCAAGGGGCGGATGTTTAATCACTTTTTGATATAAGTTAAAATCATAATTTTTAACAACTTTTGGTTTAATTTCAATGACGGGTTCTAGTATATATATACATTTTTAATCAAATCTTAGTAAAGTTTATGTAAGTTATGCCCTAAACCAACGGGGGTTTGAGGTATTTGCATTTATGTCAAATAATTCAGTAAGTTTAAAAAAATCAGTTTTATATACCACAACAGCATTGTTTGGCACGCTTTGCGTTGGATTATCGAAAGCAAATGCCGCGTGCCCAATTGTTACGTTTGATACAACTATTTCCGGTGCATCTGGCCTTTTTACGATTGATACGGATGTCGCACCGAACTTACAAGTTACGGGAACGGGCGCAATAAGCAATCTTAGTGGTAATGCCATTCAGACAAGCAATGCCGCACCATTTGTGGTTTGTGTTGAAGCTGGCGGTACTGTTGACGCGTCTCATTTTACTGTTGTCAGTTATAGTGCTCCCGGAACTGTGAGCAATGCGGGCGCAATTACGAGTGGCGTTAGAGATGGAGTGCTTTTAAGTGCCGGTGGCTCGGCCGAGAATTTAAGCGGCGGTAGTATTACCGGTAATAATCATGGTGTTAGAATTAAAAGTGCTGAAGGAAATGTGACTAATACGGGTTCAATTACAGGAACCGTGCTAGACGGTGTAAATTTTGATACCGGTGGCACCGTAACTAACCAAAGTGGTGGTACGATTAGCGGCGTCACAAATGCCATAAATATTATCGGCGGTGTTGCAGATGTAAGCAATGAGGGAATAATTAACGGTGATATATTGTTTGGCACCAATGACGATAGCTTGTCATTACTTTCGGGTTTTACATTAAATGGTACTGCTGATGGTGGTGCCGGCGTTGATAATTTAATCTTTATTGGTAACCATTCACTTGATGCGACTTCACTTGCGTCAATGTCAAATTTTGAAAATCTAA
>JABIPV010000365.1 GCA_018699075.1 Kordiimonadaceae bacterium
ACTATGGCCAAACGAAAACGCTTGCATATTAAAGCTATGGCCGCTTAAACTTAACAGATGGAGCAGAATACTCTCTTATTTTAACGGCTTAAATGCCCAACTTTCCCTGATGACGTACAATCTCCCCCGACCAGTACTCGTGTGAAACGAGCCACTGGCAGTTTGTGGCCTGTACGTCGATCTCGAAGTCTGGAAAACCAGTCGACGAGAACGACGTCTGCCTGACTCACAGGGAGTCCGATCCCGGTGGGTGGACGGCCAGCGAATATTACCAGCTGTGGATCGGCGATCTCAAGAAGATCCCGACAGCTGTCTCACGCCTGGAGCCGCCTGCCGCCCAGAAACTAGAGAACGGACCCGGCGTCAGTGGGCCGTCGAGCAATACTATCCGGGTCTGCCACAACTTCGTAGACGGAGGCGCAAACAGCATAGCCGAGCGAATCACGAAGTACAGCTTCTGATCCCCCTCAAACCCTATGAGACCATTTAAAGTACCTACATAATAGAGGGTTTTGGAGAATTTTGAGAGTCTGCTTTCGACCCAAAGCGGACATTCGGAAATATATTTTAAGCCAATAAAATTTACCTAAATAGTAGTTTCTCAAAATGTGTTGAATTTGTCGAGTTTATATACGCATCTAAATACTACAAAGTTGCTAATGTTACTAATGCCAGTCTTTAAATTCAATTCATGAAGAAATTTTATATCTACATTGAAAGACTATTAATATACTCCAACACCACGAAAACATTAATCGACAAATTCGACTGGACGTACCTGCACAACAAGTCCTTCGTGAGAAGGTCGCACAGTCACCTGACAAGAAAGCCTACTTCCCGGCTCTCTATTCATTGTTTTTTCAAGAATTTGTTCTTCGCCCAAATAGGCTGGGACGATATCAGGCGTACCTATTGGTAAAACAACATGGCATGTACCGCAACTGCAGCATCCGCTACAAATTGCCTCAATACCTTCAATTGCATGGTCGGTTGCAGCAACCATTAAACTAAGGTCTTCTTCGGCTTCAACGGTTTTTTCTTGGCCGTTTGCATCTATAAAAGTGATTTGGACCAATGGATACCCTCTATTCGTTTACTGGTTTGACATAACCCGACGCATTACTATGGGCGGCTTTTCGTATACCCCTGTATCCTGTAGCTTGAAGGAAGCTAAGCACGCTATCATTAAATTCAACAGGCTTCTCGAAAAAGGCAGAATGGCCCGCACCAACCACCTCTACATAAAAACTATTGGCCACATTTTCCTGTGTCTTTTCGATAGCAGTGCTTGGAAACAAAACATCATCCTGCCCCGCAATAAACATGGTCATAAAACCAAGCTTACCTAGATCATCCGTGGTGACAAGACGTGGATATTCACCCTTTAAATTATGACGATTTTTAGCGTTAAAGCTATTAAGCTGACCATACAATATTTCAGCTGTCGGATATTCAGCACGGCACTTGGCCCCCAATACGCGCTCAATCTGATTCAGATCCTTTGTCCTGTTACGTGCTTCATCCATGATGGCTGCCACGTCGTCATTTTCCGTAATAGCGTGGAGTGTATCCGCGAGAATGAGTGTAGAAACCCGTTCAGGATATGTTGCAGCAAATGAGACGCACGTTCCGCCGCCCATGGACTGTCCGAGCAGTGCCGCTTTGTCAATTTTCAAATGATCCAAAAGTGCTTTCAAATCATCAACGAAAGCGCTTCGCCCGATATCATCAGGATCACTACTATTGCCAAAGCCACGGTGATCAAAGGTGATGACTTGATAAGATTTTGCAAATGTGGCTATTTGCTTAAACCATATGGCATGATTACCTCCTATGCCATGAGCAAGCACAATCGCGGGGCCCTCCCCATGTACTTCATAGTATATTTCAGCATTATTATGATTTAAAAACGGCATAATTTAAACAACTCCCATTAAGGCACCAAGACGCACCACATAATCACCAAACTTTGACATTTCGCGGGTTGCGCGTGGATCGCGAGGGCGCGGTAAATCAATTATTATTTCTTCTAAAATACATGCAGGACGTTCGGACATCACAATCACTCGGTCCGATAACAGTACCGCCTCGGCAATGCTATGGGTAATGAGCACTACCGTCTTTTTCTCCGCTTGCCAAATACGCAAAAGCTCCATATTGAGACGGTCCCGTGTCAAAGCATCAAGTGCCCCAAACGGTTCATCCATTAACAGCACCTGCGGTTTATATAAAAGTGCCTGACCGATTGATACTCTTTGCTGCATTCCTCCAGAAAGTTCATGAGGATAGCGATCTTCAAAGCCATCTAAGCTCATAACCTTAACCATCGCCTCGATATCTGGCTTGATCTCTTTGGATTTAAAACCTCGCATCTCAGCGCCGAGAGATAAATTTTTTCCGATCGTTAGCCAAGGAAGTAAATTTGGTGTTTGAAAAACCACGCCAACTTCATCAAGAGTACCTTCAATAACCTTATCACATATGGTTACATCACCTGCTTCATATGGTATTAAGCCTGCTAGAACCTTAAGAAGGGTGCTTTTGCCGCAACCGCTTGGCCCGATAATAGAAACAAATTCACAGTCTTTAATATTTGTAGTTACGTCTTCAAGCGCCTTGACGCCTTCAGCACCATCTTTACCCGGATATATTTTACTGACACCATTTATAGTTATCGTTGGTGCGTCAATCTGTTTACTATTTTCCATGATTAATGAGCCCGCCACCAAACCAATTTACCGGCCAGTTCGATTATATAAAAAAGTGATAACGATAAAATGGTGACAGCAAATAAGGCACCAAATGTAAGGGCGGTTTGCGATGAACCTGTTGCCATGAGGATTAAATTCCCTAAACCTTCGTTCGAGCCAACAAACTCGCCAACGATCGCACCAATAACCGCCAGTGGCATAGCGACCTTACAACCATCAACAAAACTCGGAAGTACGGATGGCACGCGAAGATACCAAAATGTATCCCATGCGCTCGCTTTTAAGGCACGAAAATGTTCTTCTAAATGTTGGGGCGTCCCACTTAATCCTCCCATAACGGCAATAATGATAGGGAAAAATGCAAACAGAAACGCCATGATGACTTTCGATGATAATCCGTATCCAAACCAAATCACGATTACCGGCGCAAGTCCAATTTTTGGAATACTTTGAAGCGCGATCATAAGCGGATAAATCGTTCTTTTTGCCAGTGGCACGAAATAGATAACAACCGCCATAGCAACCCCGGCGATTGTAGCAGTTCCAAATCCGAAAATCACTTCTTCCAGCGTCACAAGGCTATGCTCAACAAGCTGAACACGTGCCGTCCACATGGCTGCAAAGATATCGCTTAAAGGGGGCAACAGATAACTTTTAATGCCAAATAGTTTTACGGCATATTCCCATAATAAACCTAGGATGATGAAAAAAATAAGGCCGTCAATGATGTTGCGGTTTAGTTTCCATTTCGCTCGTTTTGTATCACTATTCATGATTTAGCCTTTTCTCTATTTTGGTATGGTTGCCTTAACCCTATCCGGTGGTTCAACAACAAACTTCTCGAGCTTCCATTGATCAAAAGTTTCCAGAACATTCCCGTCCCAGACACTCGCTTCATATGGGTGCTCCTCGTCGATCTGCCTCATGTCAGTATAAAATTCGACATTGTTACCGTCTGGGTCCTTGAAAACAAGAAACGTGTTTTCTCCCGGTCCGTGCTTACCAAGTCCACGGTCAATTTCAATGCCGCGTTCCTGTAACATGGTAAGGGCTTGTTCCATTTCTTTTAAGTCGGCAAGCTGATAAGAAAAATGTTCGACGCTAGGGTAATGGCCTTCAGGAGCCGGCGTAGCACCAGGTGGCAATTGTAAAAGTGCCATGTCATGGTGGTCGCTGCCAGCACGCATAAAAACCATGTGATCATTAATCCAGTCAGAAACTTCAAGGCCAACTACGTCAGTATAAAAAGCAACGGATTTTTTAATATCTTGTACCTTTAATACGATATGGCCCAGTTTTAGTGGTTTGGGTCTATACATTTTAAACGTCTCCCATCTATTCAGATATGTTATTTGGCAAAAATTCTGTTGTGTAAATTTCATCTACATCAACGCCATCACCTACATTATATGCACCACCGAGGAAATTGAGCGTTGCTTCAACTCTTGTGCGTTCAAGGGCCCCGGGCTGGTCTCCAATTAAATCGGTCATTTCCATAACTTGCTGTGCAGTGATCGCCGCATCAAGCGTTGGGTAATGCTTGATCATAATTTCAGTTGCTTCTTGCTGATGCTGCCCAGCGTAGGCATATCCACGGTATGTTGCCCGCAAGAATTTCGCCACGAGTTCCGGTTGTTCTGCAATAATTTTGTCAGTGGTGACAATGCCGTTGCCGTAAATTGGCAAGTTAAAATCACTATATTCAATCCAACTGACCGTTAAGCCTGCTTCACGGGCTCTTTTTTGAAAAACGGCAACGCTGTTGCCTTGCCAACATTCACCTGCATCAATATCACCTTCTATCAGCGCCGCTGATACGATTGAAGGTTCTAACTGCATCATGGTGACGTCTTCTGGGTTAACGCCGTTTAACGTTAACCATTCTGGAACGATTACTTGCATGGGGGAACTTTGCCCACCACCCACTTTCAATCCAGCCAGATCAGCGGGGGTATTTAATTTATTGCGTTCGTTTACATAACAAAGACCCGCAGGCCAACGGGAATTTAAAGCGCCAATCATGCGTGCAGAACCACCATTGTTGCGGTTTAAAATTATTGCCAGCGGATCACCATAACCAAATTCGAACATTCCCTGATCAAGCTCGTTTACTGTTCTAATGCCACCGAAACCACGCATCGCCGATACATTTAAGCCTTCTTCGGCGTAATATCCCTTTTCAATTGCCGTAATAACACCCGCCATACTTCCTTGGGGAAGCCAAGACATATTAAATGATATATCCGTTAGCTGTCCGTCTATCTGCTCATCGTCATTTTCACTACTACATCCTTGTAAAAAAAGAATTGAAATAGATATCATGACTACAAATGATTTTGTTGTTCGTTTTATTGATCGCAACATTATTCTTTCTCCTCAAATAGAACAGGATTTTCCAGTTCGCCAATACCATCAACCCATGCAACCATTTGGTCACCATCTTTCAGGAATTTGCCGCTGCCCATGCCCACACCTGCGGGGGTACCTGTCATGATTAAATCTCCTGGCTGAAGTGTTACGATGCGGGAAAGGTAGGCTATTTGTTCATAAATATCGAAAATCATTTCATTGGTATTGCCGTCTTGCTTTGTCTCACCATTTAGAGTTAACCCTAATCGAACATTATGAGGGTCTTCAATTAAGGAAGCCGGTACAAACCACGGACCTAACGGACAAAAACTGTCCCAACTTTTACCGCGAAACCAATCATGCTTAAAGGGAAAATCATCCCGCCTATTTAAATCCCTAGCGGAGATATCATTAGCAATTGTATAACCTGCAATATGATTTGGCGCATCGTTCACTGATATACGCCTTCCCCCCTTACCAATTACGACGGCAAGCTCCGCTTCCCAATCCGGTTTTTCCGCATCATAAGGAATGATGACAGCCTCACCCGGACCAATAACACTGGTCGTTGCTTTAAGAAATACATAAGGTTGACTATCAGCCTTTGCCGCCAATGCTGTTTTCATTTCAGCTGCGTGTTCAACAAAATTAGAGGCCGTTCCAAATATTTGCGTTGGTTCATACGGCGCTTTGATGCATTTTGTACCTTCACCAACCGCAGAAACAGATCCGCTAGACACAAGTTGCGAGAGTTTCGTAGCAAGTGATGAAATTATGGCGCTATTGCCATCATCCCAAGCTTTGATTATTTCGGTGGTATTTTTACCCGCAATGCTGCGCTGTTCTTCAGTGCCGTGGTCACCAATAAGACTGGCTAAATCAAAAAGTTGATTGCCAAGTACTAAAGCCGTTTTATCGACACCGTCAACCTCATAGGTTGCTAAAGCGTGCCACATTTACTTTCTCCCGAAATACTTTACTTAAATATTTTAATAAATCCAATTATGCTAACAGACTTACCGATCTAAAAATCAAAGTCCAATAATCTTTGGTGACAGAGCTATAACAATATATATATAACAGAACGAAATGATATGGTGTTTTTATTATAATAGATTATCGAGAAAGGTTATGAATAATATTTTTAAAATTTATTTGCATCCATATTCATTTAAATGAATATTATGAAAAGTCCTATTCAAGGACGAGCCAAAAAA
>JABIPV010000303.1 GCA_018699075.1 Kordiimonadaceae bacterium
AACATGGTTTGGCCCCACTTTATGGAAAGGACGAAGAGGCTTTCGCATTAGCGTTTCATCACACACCACGACGGATCGTGATGTTGAAATTGCGCTTAAAGCAATTCAAGATGCGCTTTAGGTTTCAATAATTATTTCCGTTTTTACTGAATTGGCAATGAAGCATAATTCGTGGGCTTTGTGATGCAGAGTATCTATGTCTTCTTGAGTAGGTTGATTATCGTCTGAAAAAGTTATTTTTGGCTTTAATGTTACTGTCGTCATGGCAATTTTACCGTGGCTTACTTTTTCTAAAACACCTTCTGCATTGTCGATATATTCTTCAACAATATACTTTTTGCGTGATGCAAGGTCGAGGAAAAACAACATATGACAGCTAGAGAGGGAGGCAATAAAGGCCTGTTCAGGATCAACGTTATCAGGATTTGAAAAAGGTAAGGGGACAATATGATGTGAAGCTGTTGCAGGCACCGTCACACCGCCGTCAAAATGCCAATGATGTTCACGGCTATATTTTTTGTCAATAAAATCTTCATCATCTTTTAGTGTCCAGGCGATTTTTGCATAATATAATGACATTTGTTTTTCCCTTTTTATAGGGAGAGGTTATAAATGAAAAAGAGAATCTAATAAATAGGGAAATCCATGAAAAATTATTTAAATGAAAGCGCACGTACGGCGTCAAACAGCTACTTCACTGATAAAGCAACAGAAGCAGAAGTGAAGGGAGCCTTTGAAACCTTCGCGGCTACTGGCGAAACACTTGACAATCAAAAGCGCCGTTTATTTTACGGCAAGGGTGATGCGCTGACGGGCGGCGAAGTAGACGGATTTGCCATTAATGGCCTAAACGGAAATATTGTCCACGCCATTTACGGACTATGCACTGAAGCGGGTGAAATTAGTGAAGCCTTTTTAAAAGCTGCACAAACAGGCCAGTTTGATGAAGTGAATTTAAAAGAAGAAGCTGGCGATCTTCTTTGGTATCTTGCCATGCTTTTCCGTGAACTTGATACTGATTTCGAACAAGTAGCAACCACAAATATCAATAAATTAAAAGCACGCTTCCCAGAAAAATTCACCCAGGATAAAGCCTACAACCGTGATCTTGATACTGAACGGGATATATTAGAGAGTTAGGGTAATTGACAAACTGGATAATTTTTTATAAAATTATTCTAACAGATTGGGGAGCATTTTAATGCGTATATTATTTTCATTTATCTTTATTCTTTTTTCAATTAATTATTCAATTGCTGATGATGATGTCGTGGGCAAGCTTAAAATAGGCCAAATGATACCTGAAGCACTTGGTGTGGATGTGGACGGAAATGAAATATTAGCCAGCAATTATCGTGGAAAAGTAATGGTCATTAGTTTTTGGGCTACTTGGTGTCCTCCTTGTAGAAAAGAACTTCCAATTATAGATAATTTACAAAAATTGGCTGGAGAAGAAAGACTAAAAGTTCTCGCCGTTAATTTTGGAGAAAAGAAAAGAACTTTTAAAAAATTTACTGAAAAACTAGGTAAAGTAAACCTAGAGTTTACTCATGATAATAAAGGAAAAATTGGTAAAAAGACCTATGGAATCAAAGCCATTCCACACATGGTAATTGTTGACCATGAAGGTAAAATAGCTCAAGTCCATTCTGGTTATGGTGATGATACTGTTAATAATTTAGCTAATGAGATTAATTCTTTATTTAATAAAGCAACTACAGGCTAATTAATACACCTCTTCCATTTCTATTCAAATCCGCATAAAGTATTTTCCTCATGAAGAAGGGAAGTGATATGCGGATTTTTAGTTTGATATTGATTTTACTGTTCGCAAGAGAGGCTAATGCACAAGAAACTTTGACAGTGAATGTTGATGGATTAGCCTCTCCCGTTGAAATTATAAAAGATAAATGGGGAGTATCGCATATTTATGCTGAAAACCAGCAGGACCTCTTTTTTGCTCAAGGCTATAATGCGGCCCGCGACCGTATGTTTCAATTTGAAATTTGGCGCCGTAAAGCCACTGGTACGCTTTCTGAAATTATGGGTGAAAAAGCACTTGCTCATGATAAAGGGGCAAGATTACTTCGCTTTCGCAATGATTTAAAGGCGGAGATGGCCCACTATCACGAGGACGGGACAGAGATTATTCTATCTTTTGTTGCAGGTGTAAATGCTTACATAGCTGAAACAGAAGATAATCCTGACTTACTATCTTTTGAATTTGATTTGCTTGGAATTAAACCGGGACTTTGGACACCGGAAATTGTCATTTCCCGCCATAATGCACTGACGCGCGGCATAAACAATGAAGTGATGCTGGCAAAAACCATTCATGCTATCGGTAGTGAAAAAACCCGCAAGATACTTCCTTTTGATCGTGATGCATATCTTGAGCCTTTTGAAGGTATAGATTTATCAAAAATCACTGATGAAATTACAGCCAGTTATCGGGCATCTAGAAGCCAACCTCAATTTGACCAAAGTGATTTGAAAAACCCACAAATGACGGAAGTGTTAAATCAACAAGTTGAACAATTTGATGAATATTTTTGGCATGACCCCATTGAAGGAATAAGTAATATTGGTAGTAACAATTGGGTAATATCGGGAAGTAAAACCAAAAGCGGCAAACCTATTATGGCCAATGACCCCCACCGTACAATTCAAAGCCCTTCATTGCGTTATATGGTGCATCTGAATGCTCCAGCGGTGGACGGTAAAAAAGGATGGAATGTTATCGGAGCAGGGGAGCCTGTTTTGCCAGGTGTTTCCATCGGTCATAATGAATTTGGAGCTTGGGGTCTAACGATTTTTCGCATAGATCAAGAAGATTTATATGTTTATGAAATTAACCCAGATAATCCTAATCAGTATCGTTACCAAGGCCAATGGAAAGATATGGTGCTTGAAAACACAATTGTTAAGGTCAGGGGGCAAGGTGATGTTTCCACCACACTTAAATATTCAATACATGGTCCAGTAATATATGAAGATCCTGAAAATAACCTTGCTTACGGTCTTCGCGCGGCGTGGCTTGATATTGGTGCGACACCATACCTCGCCAGCTTGCGTATGGATCAGGCAACCACATGGGAAGAATTTCGTGAAGCCTGCAGTTTTTCCGGTCTTCCTGGTGAAAATATGATTTGGGCCGATAAGAAAGGCAATATTGGCTGGCAATCTGTGGGTTTAACACCCGTTCGTTTTGGCTGGGACGGTGGCTTACCAGTTCCCGGGGACGGCACATATGAATGGAATGGCTATGTTCCCATAAAATCAATGCCCCATACATCTAACCCTTCAGCAGGATGGTACGGAACGGCTAATAATTATAATATTCCGGATGGTTATCCAAATATATTTGCCAGTTTTTATTCTGATCCTGCGCGCTCATTTCGTTTAAATGAAGTATTGAACGCTGCTAAAGATCACACTATTGAAGATAGTATGGCGCTACAATATGACACAAAATCAATGAACGCAGAAAAAATCACACCTTATATCGCCGAACTTCGCGTGCCACGAAAATTAAGGGACGCACAAAGACTGCTTAGCAATTGGGACCATATGATGGACCGTGAAAGTGTTGCCGCCGCCATTTATGATAAATGGGAACTGGCGATGATATATGATTTAAGTTTGCGTGTTATTCCAATAGAGAAAGCAGATGGTCTTTCGGCCATATCACGGGTTAAACTAACCGAATGGGTGCAAAACCCACCCGAGTTTGTATTTGGTAAAAATCCTGAAAAAACACGTGATCAGATTATGGTGAACAGTCTGAATATTGCTGTTGATATACTTAGCGAAGATATTGGACCTGATATGTCTGATTGGGCATATGGTAAAGTTCATTTTGCAGAAATAGTACATCCTTTAAGTCACCTGCTTGATGAAGAAATGCAGCAACAAGTTAACATTGCGCCTTTACCTCGGGGCGGGGCTAGTAATACCTTAAACGCTAATCATGGTAATGGTCGTCAAAGTTCAGGTGCTAGCTTCCGTATGATCGTCGATACTGCCGACTGGGATAGTGCGGTAGGGACAAACGCGCCGGGCCAATCGGCTGACCCAAAAAGCTCTCATTATGCGGACCTGTTTGAAAATTGGAATAAGGGCGAATATTTTCCCATGTATTATTCAAAAAACAAAATATTAAAGGACGCCAGCGGCATAACTTTACTCCGGCCTTAACGCTGATTTTGTGTTTGGCTGATCATTACATTGACCAAATGTAAGAGGGTGATATAAATGTTGTTTAATTTGGAAAATATAAAAAGTGACTTTAGTAAATGACAGATAATAAACAACATATTGAAAATATAGAAGAAATTACCTTTAAAGATTATGGCGAGAAGGCGGATAGATTTTGGGATCGCACCAAAGATCATGATGTCAGCCAGAATTATGGTGCTTTTCTTGCTCCGTTTGAGGGCAGATCTGATTTGGATATACTTGATTTTGGTTGTGGGCCTGGTCGGGATATTATGTATTTTAAATCATTGGGTCATAATCCTGTCGGACTTGATGGCACGTTGGAATTTTGTCAAATGGCGAGGGAAAAGACACAATGTGAAGTCTTGCATCAATCCTTTAATGATTTAGAGTTAAAAGATCATTCATTTGATGGGATTTTTGCTAATGCGTCTATGTTTCATGTTCCTAGTCACAATTTACATAACGTACTAACCGACCTTTGGAAGGCGTTGCGACCCGCGGGAGTATTATTCACGTCAAACCCGCGTGGTGACGAAGAGGGATGGTCAAATCCTGGTCGTTATGGCAATTTTATGCAACTCGCGCAGAATAAACAATATTTGGATGCGGCGGGTTTTGAAATCATCGATCACTATTACCGTCCCCCGGGGCTGCCAATCGAAGAACAGAAATGGCTCGCTATCGTGGCAAAAGCAATAAAATAAATTGAATATAGTATTGGTTAAAAATTGTCCGCAATGTTTAATAATTCAGGCATTTATAGCTAGCGATTAATTTTATTGAAATCTAAATCCTGAAAATCATAACTAAAATCAGTTAGGGGAGAAATCGGCTTCATTTTAAGTCCCATAACCTTTCCTTCGAAATCAGTGCTGAACATTGCATAAGCATCTGCGTTAAAGCTTCTATCATCCCAAATAACTTTAAAGGTGTTAAACTTAAACGGGGTCATTTTACCTCTTAATTTTTGCGATTTTGCGGCGGTAAAATATAACTCACCTTGTTTTTCATTAATGGTCACATCACCAAACCAAGGATCGCGGTAAGTCCCCATATAATCTTCTATTGGCAGTAACGAAGTGGCATCCGCATCTACGCTTTCTGCTTCGATGGTTGAATTGGCACGTGCAATATTATAATTTCTAATTTCCTCAAAACGCGCCGTCCAATCAACATTTCCAGTATCCAAATATGCTTGCATTATATTGTTCATTATTGCACGCATGGCAGAGCCATTTTCTTGGTTAGTAAGAACAACGATGCCAAGTTTTGTTTTTGGGATCATCACTATATATGTGACCATGCCAAGCAAGCCTCCAGTATGGGAAACCATTTTATATCCATGGTGATCACGTAATCTAAAACCAAGGCCATAAGCGGCAAAATTTGTATTGTGCCATTCTTTATCAGACTGGCTTACCCGTTGTATGGTCTGCGGTGTCCAAAGTTCGTCATGTTGCTTTTTGGAAAGTAAACCGCGGCCATTATCAAGATGCATATTCACCCATGTCATTAAGGCATCAGTGCTACATTGAAGGCCGCCAGCTGCGGCGATAACCATTGGTTCACCTAATTCTTGTAGTCGGCTCGCTTTTTTTAAGACACCATCAATTTCAACATGTGGTTCGGCGATGTTGTCATTTTTGTTTAATTTCGTAAGGTCCGCATAACAGCCTTTATCCATACCTAGTTTTTTTATTATCCGTGACTGGACAAACTCTTCATAGGAAGAGCCGGAGGCAATTCCAACCACTTCACCTGCTATCACATATAGCAAATTGTCATAAGCATATTCAGTGCGAAAGCCGCTTACCATTTTAAGATGACGTACATTTTGAATTATTTCCGCGCGGCTAACTTCGGTTGATGGCCAAAACATCAGATCGCCCGCACCTAGCCCCATACCACTTCGGTGCGTAATTAGGTCACGTATGGTGAATTCCCGTGTTACCCATGGGTCCATCAGTCGAAAATTTGGTATATAATCGATGACTTTATCATCCCAACCAATAATTCCATCATCGACAAGTAAAGCCAGCGCCGTTGTTGTAAATGCCTTACTGTTAGACGCGATTGCAAACATTGTTTCTGGTTTTATGGGTGATTTATTACCAATTTCGCGAACGCCGTAGCCTTTTACATGCTCAATTTTACCGTCATTGATAATTCCCACAGCGACACCCGGAATGTTAAACGTTGTCATGGCTTTTTCGACAATTTGATCCAGCTCAGTTTCGATTAATGTACCAGCACTTAAAGGGGATAATGAACCTGTGAATATTAGAGCACTTAAAAAGGCAGTTTTAATGGATTGTATTGTCATATGAACCTCAGATTTTGTTTTTAATGATCAATAGAGTAATATGACAAACGTGAGTTTTAAAGTATTTAATTATCTTTTAAAAACAAACGGTTATTATTTATTCAAAATATAACGCAAGGTTTGACAGAGGTGATGCGTAATATTATAACAATTAATAATAATTCTTAATATACGTTTTTGGAAGATATCTATGGGACAGACTAACAAATTAGCTGCAATATTAATGACAACAGTATTCAGCTTTAATCAGCTTACTTATGCGCAAAAAGTTGAAACCACCGAAGACGGTTCAATTGTCACTTATGAGAAAGATTATTTTGATAAGTTTAGTGCCGTAACATTGCTCGATATGATTCTCATTATCCCCGGCGGTAAAGAAATAATAGATAAAAATCAAAATCAATTCCGTGGAAATGGTGCCAATAGCCAAGGCGACCGTGGTTTTGGTTCTGGCGGAGATCAAATCCTTATTGATGGAAAAAGACTTGCTGGAAAATCAAATAATATTGATGATACGCTTTCAAGGATTTCTGCAACACAAATTGAAAAAATTGAACTTATTCGGGGTGCCGCAAGTGGATTGGATGTTCAAAGCCAAGGGCTGGTGATTAACATTACTATGGCAGAAGGCGGTGATACTGCTACCACCTTTTGGCAAGTGTCCGGTAAATATACCTTCAATAATGATTTTAAGCCGGAATTTCTGGTTTCTCGTAGCGGAAAATTAAGGGGTTTAGACTATAGCGTCAGTGTTGCAAGGGAGAATGGCGGTTTTTTCTACTTAAGAGAAGAACAAGCTTTCGATGCTGATGATGTTAAAACCTCTGATCAAGATGTTGATGCAGGATTTGAATGGAAAAACCTTAAATTTAATTCCAATGTTTCTTATAGTTTCGAAAATGGTGGAGATTTAAGGCTTAATGGTTTATTCGAGCCCGGTGGTCGTGAAGGTTATGAAATTAGAACTAAAACCACCAATGTTATTAATCCGGTAACGCGCCTCACAGATGAAGATAGTGATAAATGGGAATTCGGTGGTGATTATAGTCGTTCACTTGGTGAACTTGGTAATTTAAAAGCATTGTTTGTTATCAATCGTGATAAAGGGGATGAGATTGTAAACCTTACTAAAGGTTCAGGCGGTGGTTTATTTGAATTTGCCAATGAGCACACAATAGAAAATAAATCGGAGAAAATTTTCAGAGCGTCCCTGACAAAAGGGATTGGATCGAAGCAGTTCCTTGAACTTGGTGGTGAAGTTGCAATTAATACATTTGATAAATCTTTTCTTAATAATGAGCGTCGAAATGTACTTGATGTTGATATAACAGCAGTGGTAACTGATCCGTTTATAATCGCAAATAGCGATGATGTGAAAATCAAAGAGAACAGATATGAAATTTTCGCAAACCATACTTATAATGCATCCACAGCGCTTGTGATTCAGAGTTCACTTACAGCTGAATTTTCTAAAATTGTGGCTGATAATATCTTTGCCGGTGGCAGTTTAAGCCGTCGAGATACCAGTTTTACTTATTTAAAACCTCGCATAAATCTGCGTTATGACCTATCTGATCAAGATCAGCTCAGGGCGACAATTGAAAAGAAAGTAAGTCAGCTAGATTTTGGCAATTTTGTCACCCGTTTTGACCAATTTGCGGAAGTTTTAAGATTAGGTAATACGGAAATACGTCCAGAGCAAATTTGGGATTATTCAGTGGCCTTTGAACATCGTCTTCCCAATGATGCAGGTTCATTAGAAGCTGAAGTTTTTTACAGAGATTATAAAGATCATATTACCCGCGTAGATTTTACTGAATACGAAGATTTTGGAGGTAATCCAATAGACGCAGATACATTCTTTAGTCTTCCGCCAACCACGGCACTAAGGGACGATATCGACTTTACGTCAAAATCAGGAAACATTGATAGCGCCAGTTCATATGGTGTCAATCTTAAAACCAGCAACCGCCTTGGGTTTATTGGTCTGCCAGAAGCAGTGTTTAGTATGACGTATGTTTATGAAAAAAGACGTGCGACGGACCAATTTACAGGATTAAAACGCAATTTCGACCGTGTTTCTGATCATACTTTTAATTTTAATTATCGCCACGATATTACGGCACTTGGCCTTGCTTACGGATTTAGCGGAGAAATTAGAAGCACGGCAACATCGCAAGATATTAGTTATATCTGGCCGGAAAAACCGATCGCTGAAATTGAACTATTTGCAGAATATAATGTTTATGAAGGTATAAAAATGAGCATTGAATTAGAAAATTTAAGAGGTGTTCGCAATACGTCTGTATTTAATAGATATTCGGATCATACAAGATTTAATCAGCTCAGTGGCAAAACGACAAGACGGACCAATAACTGGATGGAAGTGACCGTATCCTTACAGGGGACTTTTTAAAAATATAAGAATGTCACATTTATGTTATCGTTTATTTATTGTAAGCAAAAGGGTTTAAGGCTATAAACATTATATTATAACGTAATTAAATATTGTCTTCACAGGGAAGAATAAGAATGTCAGGGAAAAATTCACAACAGATGAAGTTTACCGTTTTGTTACTCACTACAGTATTTTCATTTTCTGTTGCAGATGTAACTTTAGGTGCGCAAACAACAAGTGTTGATGGCGACGCT
>JABIPV010000367.1 GCA_018699075.1 Kordiimonadaceae bacterium
AGAAAAGTTTGTTAACCCAGGGCACCTTATTGGCAATTTAGAATATTTTTATTTAATCGACGGTATTGATAATAACATCATATATATTGGCGGTGTCATTCATATGATCGTCGTTTTTGCTTTCTTAGCCGGAATGTGGAAACGGTATACATATGGTTTCATGATGGTGGCCCACGGGCTTTCCACTATTGTATCATGGCGGCAATATACCACCGATTTTAATATCGTTTTTTATACCGCATGGCCAATGCTTGCTGCGTGTGTCGCGCTTTACATACTGCGGGATTTAGATGTGAAATACACATTGAAAAATCCTCATAATCAGGCATAATGCTTCTTGGGACTAGGGATATTATTTGGAGGGTAGGTCAATGCTTAAAAGCTATTTGACAAGCACCATACGTGATATCTTAAAAAATAAAGGCTATAGCGCAATAAATATCTTCGGTCTTGCCGTCGCGCTCGCAGCATGTCTGCTTATTTTCTTATTTGTAAAAGACGAACTTGGATATGATGTGTTTATTCCTAACGCGGACAGAACATATCGTCTTGAGGTTACAACAAAAGTCCCAAATCGCTTAGATGAAACCTATTCTTCCTTTATGGGAGCATACGGCCCTTTGATTAAGGAAAGATCTTCAGACGTAGAAGATACCACACGTTACCAAACTTCGCGGGTATCGGTTGGTGTTGGTGAAAGACTTTTTTATGAGGATATAACCTTTTCCGATCCAAATTTTCTTTCCTTTATGGGGTTTAATGTTCCAGAAGGTATTCTCGATGATCAACAGGCACTTGTATTAACACGGTCCATTGCCAATAAGTATTTTCCCAATGAAGATGCCGTTGGAAAAACCATGACCTTAAATGCCACAGCTGATTATAGGGTGGCATATGTAATAGATGACGTTCCCCATAAGTCACATTTGGCAATTGATATTGTTGCCCCGTATCATCAGGTTTTACATGCAGGTGTAAATACAGAATTTATGTCCATGAATAATGCCACTTATGTACGCATGAAAAGTGGTCAATCACCTGCACCAATTAAAGAACTGGTAAATGTTCTACTGGATGAAAATGTGTCTGCGCGCCCGTCTGGTGCTAAATCAAGTACTTATCGTGATACGTCATACATTAAGGTTCAGGATGTCTATTTAAAATCCCCCGCAGGTGTTATTGGAAAGCCAAGCGGTGATATTAATGTTGTGATCGGTTTTACTAGTGTTGCCATTCTTATTCTTATCATTGCAACCGTAAACTACATCAATCTCGCCACAGCAAGGGCAATGAAACGCGCCCGAGAGGTCGGCATTAGAAAAGTGATGGGGGCGACTAAAAAACAACTCGTCACCCAGTTTTTAGGTGAATCTATTGTTATAACGACGATAGCTTTGATGATTGCTCTAGTCGTTGTTGAACTTTCATTGCCTGTGTTTAATGACGTTCTCGGCCGGGAAATTGCTTTTAGCTTTATAGATAATCCGCTTAATTTGGTATTTCTTATTATCCTATCTATTCTAATTGGTGTTATTGCAGGGCTTTATCCAGCATTTTATCTCTCAGCGTTTAATCCGGCATCGGTTCTTAAATCAGATAGTGGAAAAGCAAGTTCCATTTTCTTACGTCAATTTCTTGTATTCCTACAATTCACTATCGCTATTGCATTGATCGCCGGCACAACGGTTGTTGTTCGCCAAACATTATATGCTTCTAATATGGATCTTGGTTTTGAAAAAGAAGGGGTGCTTCAAATTCGTAACTTGCGGCAAAATGATTTACTTGATCAAGTACCATTGCTTGACCAGCAGCTTTTGACCGTTTCGGGCATAACACATGTTTCCGCGTCGCAATTCGTTCCAACAGACCCATATGATTTTACAACGGGAATGTATTTTAGTGGTGAACCGGACAATAGGTTTAGCATGAGCATTCTTTCCCATCAGGCTGATTTCTTTGATTTATATCGCCTCAGGTTGAAAGCAGGGCGAAGTTTGGAAAAGGATCGCCCAAGCGACATCATTACAGAATTTACCGATGAAGAAAACCCTGTCAGAGAAACAAATGTTTTACTGAATGAAACAGCTGCTAGAGTTCTTGGGTATCCTAACCCAGCAGATATTGTTAATAAACAAGTTATCTGGCCACAAAGAGGGGACGGTGAAACAATCCAATTTAATGTGGTCGGTGTTATTGAAGATTTTCATTTACGTTCTATACATAACACAATTCGTCCGATGCTTTATTTAAATGCGCCGACATTTTACCGTACTTTAAGCATACGTTACGCGACGGATGATTTTCCATTTTTGATTTCTTCGTTGGAAAGAAAATGGGCAGAAATAGCACCTGGGGTGCCACTTGGTTACGAAGTATTGAGTGATCAAATAAGTGGTTTTTATTCTTCGGAAAACCGTCAGATGCGTGTCTTCGTGACTTTTGCTGTGATCGCAATAATTATTTCCGCAATCGGTCTTCTGGGATTAACCGCCTTTACGGCAGAGCGAAAAACCAAAGAAATTGGTATCCGCAAAGTATTGGGCGCGCGAACTTCTGATATAATTCGGCTTATGGTAGGGCAGTTTTCAAAACCGGTACTAATGGCAAATATCATAGCGCTTCCAATTGCCTGGTGGTTGATGGACGGATGGTTATCAGATTTCGAATACCGTATTCAACTGGATATATTGTGGTTTATTAGCGCAGGTATATCTGCATTGGTAATTGCATGGGTTACCGTGATTAGTTATTCCATTAAAGCTGCCAAAGCAAACCCGATTGAAGCACTTCGTTACGAATAACGGTATAGATTTGATTATTGCTTAGCTAAATATTCAAGCTTTAAACCTTTAGCGGTACGTGGTGGAAAACCTTTCCACTGCGTCTCGCCTTCGCTTAGATTAGAATTAGGAACCAGATCTAAATAAGAATTCATGCTCTGGTCACCTTTGATAATTTTATCAAAATAAGCAGTGGCGAAATGTTGGGCAATGTTGTTCATGCGTAAAGTGTCCCAAACCGGGTCAGTATAATGGGAAGATGCATTACTATTACCGTCGTTATAGGTTGCCGTCCATGCTTCTACTGGTGCAGGGATAGGGGCCGCAGAATTATGATTTCCATTTTCGAAAGTAAGCAAATAACGATCAGTGTTAATTACACTTTGATATAATTTTTTTGTTCCTTTTTCATAGCCGGATACATCATCAACACCACCGGAAATAAAAAACATAGGCTTCGTAATGTTTTTAAGGCCATCCATATCCCAAAAATCTCGCGCCATACCCCATGGAGATACAGCAAGGATAGCTTTAAAGCGTTCATCCATCATTGCCTTATGTTCATTGCTTCCTGCCATAACGCGCGTTAAAACTTGATTGGGCGAAGCTTCTTTGTTTTGCGCGACGGCTTTTGTAATACCAGCACCCGCCGTTATCATTGCGCCATACCCACCCATAGAATATCCGATCAAACCAGTGCGTGATGTATCTACAATACCTTGTAAGAAATGATTTTGTTCATTGTTAAAGCGCGTCATTTCATCAAGAACAAACTTTTGGTCCTTTGGGCGATTAAGAAGTGTGCTG
>JABIPV010000142.1 GCA_018699075.1 Kordiimonadaceae bacterium
AGCAAATTACCCTCAACGGGTTATTACCGCGACATTTGGTTTTCTGCCGAATAATTACTCTGCGGGGGAAGGCGCTTGTTGCTCACGTGCCGCAGATGCTTTCTTTTCTTCTTGTAATTTTAACCAGTAAGTTGGTTTTAAGAAATAAAGAATTGTTGCACAGACAATTAACAACACAATACAGATTATAAAGGCCAAATTATAATTGCCATAAATGTCATACATTTGACCTACGGTACGGGGCCCAAAAGCGAGGCCGACAGCCGTAATGGCAGAGAAGAAGCCAATTACTTTGCCAAGATGATTTGGTCCAAATGCATGTTTCGCCAGAACAGGCGTTTCTAAAAGGATGCCACTATGAGCGAAACCGCGTGCAAGTTGGAAGATAAGAAGGGTAATGACGCCTTGGATGCCAAAGGCCAGAACGATGGAAAAAGCTATTAATAGATAGCAGGTTGAAATGCCTTTAAAAGACCATTTATCAAACAGCCAGCCAAAAAATATTTTCGATGAAAAGCCAAAGATGAATGAGAATACTGTTGACCATGCCATTTCCTGTTTTGAGAAACCCAAATCATTCATGATGTAAAAGGCGGAGTTTTTAGTAAAGCCCTGATCAACAAAACCAACCAACACCAACACAATACTAATAATGATAAAATGTGGTTTTTTGACAAAGTCCATAAATTTCGGTTCTTCACCCGCTTTTGATGCTTCGAGTAAATGACCTCTTACCAATTTTTTATTGCCATCGGCATCGGCAAATTCGCATTGTATTTCTTCGGATGAAGGGTTGTCCTTGGACATAAAATGAAAGATCGGAAACGCGATGAATATGATCGCAAAACTTACACAAGGAAGTGCGTCTCTCCATCCTACGGTTTCCACCAGCCATGCATATAAAGGCGTAAAAAGAATGCCAGAAACACTGGAGGCTGCGGCTAAAATACCAATAGCTAACCCAAGCCGTTTATTAAACCATTTTGCTGTCAGTGTTTTTGTCGCCATTAATAGTGGTATAGATGAGAAACCAAGGGGTATGCCTGCCAGCCATATAGATGTTTTAACGTCCACATAAGGGACTTGACCGATAAAATGCCAGTAACTAAAACCGAAGGCGGTGACTGTGCCACAGATATAAATAACTTTCTTTGCACCAACTCTATCGACCATAAAACCGGCGAAAAAGGCGACTATTGCTGCGGTGCCAAATTTAAAGGTGGCAATGGTCAGGATGTCTCCACGGGAAAATCCGAGCTCCGTTTCGATATCAACATAGATGAATTGTAACATCAGAAGTGGTGCGGAAAAGCAAAACATTATAATGGGATAACATGCGAGTATATTCCACCAACCGTAATAAACTTTACCGTCAGGACCATTCATGTCCGCTTTTATTTCTTTATGTAAACCACTAAAAATATTACCCATTATTATTCTCCGTCATCATTTTTGATATGTTAGAGATATTTTTAAAAGAGCTTATTGTATTTTTTATGCCATGTATAGATCATTATTATAATAATGAATATTGAGTTTATTTTTTCGTTGCTTATTAAGATAAAAAATGGTTTTATTTTTAATAGCTTAAAGGAAAAATAATGAAAAATATTTTAATCGCGGTCAGCTGTGTTCTTGCTATAACTGTAGGAAATATTAATCTAATTGCTCAAGAAAATAATTATGGTGTTTCGTCGGATAGAATAAAGGAAAATGTCAGAACCTTATCTTCGGATTACTTTGAAGGTCGTGCGCCATCAACCATGGGCGAAACCAAAACCATTAATTATATTAAAGATAAATTGCAAGATATGGGTGTTCAACCGGGCAATGGTGACAGCTATTTTCAAGGTGTGGAGCTTGTGAATATTAAAGCTACATCATCAGATACGCAGATAGAATATGAAGCTGGTGGGGAAGTTTTTATAGCCGGAAACGATATTGCAATTACCACTAAGTCCGTTGAAGAAAGAATAAGTGTTTCTGGTTCTGAAATTGTTTTTGTTGGATATGGAGCAATTGCCCCTGAATATGGCTGGAACGATTATGAAGGGCTTGATGTTAAAGGAAAAACCGTCCTTATATTAGACCGTGATCCAGGACAAATGGCGGATGATGACACCATGTTTAAAGGGCAAGGCGTCACTTATTATGCCCGTTCATCTTATAAATACGAAGAAGCCAAACGCCAAGGAGCGGCAATGGCGCTGATTATTCATGATAAGGATTTTACTGGTGCGCCTTGGCAAAGAATTCAGGCTTTTACAAGCCGTGCAGCTTTAAGCTTGGACCCTGATAAAGTACCGTCACAAAACCTTGATATGCAGGGACGCATTCCAAAGCCAAGCGTTGAAAAACTGTTTGAAAAAGCGGGAATGAATTTTGAACAAGAAAAAGCAAAAGCACTCGTGAAAGGTTTTAAAGGTTATTCACTTAATTCAAGTATATCTGTTTCGTTAGATGTTGATGTAGTGAGGTCTACGTCGCAAAATGTCATAGGTATCATCCCCGGTACGGAGCGACCGGATGAATATGTTTTTTATCTGGCGCATTGGGATCATTTAGGAACCGATAAAAGTTTAACAGGGGATCAAATTTATAATGGTGCGCGTGATAATGCATCAGGGATTGCGGGAATATTGGAAATCGCACAGGCGCATATGAATGCGGGTGCGCCGAAGCGATCAATTGTTATTCTTGCTGTCACAGCAGAAGAAAGTGGATTGCTTGGATCATATTATTATGCACTTAATCCCATCTATCCGCTTAATAAAACGGTTACGGCCCTTAATATAGATACAATGAATATTTATGGTCGGACGAAGGATGTGTGGGTGTTAGGACTTGGCGACAGTGAAATAGCAGATTTCGTTTATGAAGCAGTAGAAAAAAAGCAAAAGCGCGACGTTACCTTTTTTGCCCATCCTGAATGGGGTATTGAATATCGCGGTGATCATTTCAGCTTTAATAGAATGGGGATACCATCAATCGTGGTTGCCGGTGGATATAATACTTTAGACCCCACAATCGATATGGATGCTAAAATTGCTGATTATGACGCAACTAAATACCATAAGCTTGCCGATGAGTTTACAGATGAATTAAACTTTGAGGGCACAGCAGATGATGTGATATCCATGTTTTTAATCGGAAATGACGTTGCCAACAGCAGTAAATTCCCAAACTGGCATGCTGGCATGGAGTTTAAACATTTAAGAGATGCTTACATGAAAGAAATCGGTCGTTAGATTGTCTTATAATTGTGAATAAGATGTTGGCACTAAGAAAGTGCTGGTAATATTAGAAATAGATCCTTTGTATCTTGGGAGATCTTTTATTTTTAACCAGCCTTCATGTACCCTAAAAGCATCCCAATGTGATTGGTGATCTTCCTGATCGGTAGCTGATAACATATAAGTAAGGTTAGGCACATCATCGCCTATGATGGCTTGTCCAAAGAAGACAGGTGCCAGACCAGCTTGTTGCATCACTTGAATTTCACCAATATTGAACATTTCAATTTTTAAAGCTGATTTTTCTTCGTTATGGCCTTCATAAGTTCGTAGTTCAAAAATACGTGGTGCTTTACTGGTTGATTGTTTTGGTACACCGAGCGTTGGCATGCCACTAAAAGCTTTAAATAATTTGCTGTTTATTCTTGAGTAAATAGGATCTTCCAAGGGCTCGGAATAATATTCCTTCGCTGCATCTTGATATGCCTTATCGGCTTCAAGCGCAGGGGTTATTCCGACGAATGTTTCAATTTTACTGTAGGGGATCAGCATATAAACAGAATGATCTTCAACATCATCCCGGTTTGTAAACACACCAATTCTGTCTATACCTATTCTACTAAGTGCAGGGATCAAAGCATTTTCAAGATAACGGTCAAGGATTGTTTTTTTTGTAGGATTAGTCACTTTATAAGTGCGAATTTCATAATGTTCTTGGACGGTATCACCGGTGGCCGCTATGGCAATATTGGCTCCTGAGGTGAGGGCAATTGCTGCGGATGCTTTTAAGAAATTCCTGCGATTAGTTGATTTTATCATGTCCAGTCCCTATTAATATATTTATTAAATCACTATGATTGATTTAGTTCTATAATGTCAATATTCCTGTTTCCCTTGGTCAAGATTTTTGTTATCAATCCATATTGATAATTTAAGAGAAAGAAATTCAGATGTTGCAAAATTTAAAATTCTATATCGATGGCCATTGGGTTGACCCGGTAACGCCAAATATATTCGATGTTATTAACCCTGCAACCGAAGAAGCATTTGCGCAAATAAGTATGGGAACAAAAGCCGATGTGGATAAGGCCGTCGCCGCTGCAAAGGCTGCATTTCCCTCTTATTCAAGGTGGTCTATAGACGAGCGAATTGCGCTTCTGGAAAGGATTCTTGAAGTTTATGAAACTCGTTTTGATGACGTTGCCAATGTTATTTCCCTTGAAATGGGCGCGCCGATTACACTGGCTCAAGGCTCGCAGGCTGCGGTAGGGAGAAGTCATTTTCAAAGTACCCTAAAGGCGCTTAAAGAATTTAATTTTGATAAGAACCAAGATGGGGTGGTTTTACGCCATGAACCTATCGGCGTATGTGGCCTTATCACGCCGTGGAATTGGCCAATGAATCA
>JABIPV010000117.1 GCA_018699075.1 Kordiimonadaceae bacterium
AATTCGATCAATTCTGAAATATGGCTAATAATATGATTTGCCCCCGATGATATCAGTTCGTGTTTTTCGTGATATCCCCACGTTACGCCAACGGAATGTACCCCTGCAAGAGCAGCCATCTGCATATCATATGTGGTATCCCCTATCATATAAGTATTACGTTTATCCACGCCAGTATCCGATAAAGCCACATTAATCATTGAAGGATCAGGTTTTCCTGGTCCATCATCCGCTGTGTTTAAGGTAACAAAATGATCCTCAATACTATGAACTTTAAGAGTACTAATAAGTCCCCGCGTCGATTTTCCTGTTGCAACACCAAGCAAAATACCCATATCACCTAATGTGATAATCGCATCTTTAATACCATCATAAAGCGGTTCGTGATGATCTTCCAAGGTCCGTAAATACCTAAAATGGCTGATAAATTCTGATTGAATTAAATCATGATCACGGGAAGTTAAACCAGGATAAACTTGCGTAATTGCCTCTAGTAATGAAAGGCCAACAATACGGCGCACTGCATCATCCCCTGCGTAAGGAATTTTACAATTTATACTGGCTTGTTTCATCGAATCTATGATCATATGTTGACCATCAACAAGGGTACCGTCGCAATCAAAAATGACCAACTTCAAATCATTATCAATTTTTGACATTATCAACTTCCTCAAATGGATTACTGTCGTCATCAGGATCAAAATCAAATAGCCCCCAGCTTTCCTTCATGTGTAAAGGAAGTGATGCTTTAATGGATAATGTTCCGCCATCAGGATGATCAATTTCAATACTGCGTGCATGAAGGTGTAATTTTTTACTAATAGGCCCTTCAATAAAAGCCTCTCTAGCCGCGTATTTACCGTCACCTACGATAGGAGTATTAAGAACTGTTGCATGGACCCTAATTTGATGAGTTCGCCCTGTAACAGGCCTAAAAGCCATCCATGTTACAGTTCCTGCTGCACTATCCATTACTTTAAAATCTGTTATTGCTCTTTTACCATCTTCAGAAACCGCCATCCGCTCTCCGCGGGTTCCCGGTTCTTTATCAAGGGGAGCTTGCACAGCACCCTCATATTGCGAAGGCTTTCCTTTAACCAATGCCCAATATATTTTATTGGTTTTTCTATTTCTAAAGCTTTCCGTTAGGGCTTTTGCTGCTTGACCGCTTCTTGCGATGATAAGCACACCACTGGTATCTTTATCTAATCGGTGAACGAGCTTTGGTTTTTCTGGCTTATCACCTTGCAAGGCTACAAGCATCCCATCAACATGCCGCGGCGTATTCGTTCCTCCCTGCACGGCCAGTCCTGGCACTTTATTAAGCACAATAACAGTATCATCCTGATAAATTACCATTGACCGAATAAGTTTCGCATCTGCATCTGATAAATGCATTACTTTTTTGGGTTCCGTGGATAAAGTCCGTTCCTGCTTACCAAGTGGCGGAAGACGTATTTCCATACCTTCTTCAAGGCGAAAACTGGCTTTTACGCGTTTACCTTCAACACGTATTTCGCCTTTACGTAAAATTTTTGAAAGCCTGCCATAACTCAGCCCAGGAAAATGGACATTAAACCATTTATCGATACGCCAATCTTGTTCGGACCCTTTGACGTACTCTTTTGAGACACCTGACATTATGTGAATTCCTTAAATTAATGTTCTGCCTGCATATAACCCAGCAAAGAGCGCAAGTACACCAATAAACACCGACCCTAGAGCATAAAGTGCTGCTGCTTGAAGTTGATGTTTTTCAATCATCAATGCCACCTCAAGCGAAAAAGCGGAAAAAGTTGTAAATCCACCTAACACACCAATAATTAAAAATCCTTGCCACGCGTGTGATAAGCTATATTTGGTTGCCGCCGCCCCTGCCACACAACCAATTATGAATGATCCAATCATATTAACGGTAAGGGTTCCCCATGGAAAACCCGGCCCCATCAAATTAAACATAAGTCGCCCTACTAGAAAACGTCCCGTCGCTCCTAGAGCTCCGCCAGCCGCAACAGCAAAAATCATATTCATAAGTTTTTATTCCTATCGTCCAAATTTTTTGTTATTGTTTTTATCTTATTTTTTGAAATAATTCATGTGAAAAAATTGTAATGTGTCAAATCTAAAGGGGTGGTAATGTTTCCATTATCGATATTTTTTAATAAGATAATTAAACACGGTACTTTAAATGTCATTTATACTAAAGGAAAAAAACACAGTTATATTGGCTCAATTGAACCAGAAATAACCATTCATATTCATAATAAAGCGCTTTTATGGAAATTATTTGTGAAACCAGATTTGTTTGCAGGTGAAGCTTATACGGATGGTAGCCTTACCATTGATCCGCCTCACGATATTTTTGATTTTTTAAATATGTTTACTAAAAACATGGAATGGCGCCCAGACAATCCATTTCATTTTATGGGAAGTGACCCTTATAGCCGGTTCAAAGGGTGGCTTTCCCAAATTAACTTCATAGGGAAATCGAAACAAAATGTCGCTCATCATTATGATTTATCGGATGAACTTTATGACCTTTTTTAGACAGTGATAAACAATATTCATCTGCTTACTATCTCTCACCAGAAGACAGTCTGGAACAAGCGCAATTGAATAAAAAAATACACATTTCTAATAAATTACTCTTAAACCCCAGTCATAAAGTTCTTGATATTGGTTGCGGTTGGGGCGGTTTAGCAACACATATCCATAAAACATCCGGTGCTAAAGTAACGGGTGTAACCTTAAGTGAAGAACAGATTAAAGTCGCCAATCAAAAAGTCATTGATGAGAATATCGCAACCCATGTGGACTTCAAACTTATTGATTATCGCCACTTGGATGATACTTTCAACCGTATAGTGTCAGTAGGAATGTTTGAACATGTTGGTAGGAAAAACTACCAAACATATTTTGATAAGATATACGATAGTCTCACTGATGATGGTGTCGCAGTGGTTCACACAATTGGTAGAGCCGATGGGCCGGGATCAACTGATCCGTGGACAGTGAAATATATATTTCCAGGCGGATATGCTCCCGCGCTTTCAGAAATTTCAAAAGCGATTGAAAAAAGTGGCCTTTATATTACGGACATAGAAGTTTTGCGTCTTCATTATGCCAGGACACTTAAAGAATGGCGAAAAAGAGTGAATAACAATCGGGAAAAAATAGTCAATTCGTATGATGAAGAGTTTTATAGAATGTGGGAATTTTATCTATCCAGTGCCGAATGCGCCTTCAGAAATTTAGGCCATGTGGTCTTTCAATTTCAGTTAGCAAAAAAACAAGATAACGTGCCATTGGACCGAAGATATTTACATAACAAATAATCTTAATTCGCATTATTTTCTAAACGGAGTTTATTCCAATAATCTAACCTCTTTATTATATCCCGTTCAAACCCCCTATTGACTGGCTTATAATATTCTTCACGGTCCAAGCCTTCCGGAAAATAGTCCTGTCCTGAAAAACCATCCTTCGCGTCATGTTCATATTGATAGCCATCACCGTAGCCTAATTCTTTCATCATTTTTGTTGGTGCATTTAAAATATGCATAGGTGGGCTTAAAGACCCTGTCTCTTTTGCTCGTTTTAATGATTTTTTATATGCCATGTATGCGGCGTTGGATTTCGGCGCTGTACCCAAATAAATAACCAGTTGAGCAAGGGCAAGGTCCCCTTCAGGAGAACCCAAAAATTCAAAAACTTCCCGCGCAGCATTTGCTTGTACAACCGCTTGTGGATCAGCTAAGCCGATGTCTTCAACAGCAAACCGCACAAGACGTCTTAATATATACAGAGGATCTTCGCCGCCAGCAAGCATTCGCGCCGTCCAATATAGTGCTGCGTCCGTATCTGACCCGCGTAGTGATTTATGTAAGGCCGAAATTAAATTATAATGATTTTCTCCACCTTTATCATATAAGGGGGCCCTTTTTTGCAAGACTTTCAACAAGGCATTGGTATCCAAATCATCGTCAAAATTTAGACCAAGTAAAATTTCTGCAAGATTTAATAGGTAACGCCCATCACCATCAGCCATATTATATAGAAGGGCCCGCGCATCAGCAGTAAGCGGTAGCTTTTTCTCTTCTATTTCTTCCGCACGCCCCAATAGTTCTTCCATCGAACTATTATCAAGACGATTAAGAACCATCACCTGCATCCGTGACAGTAAGGCGGCGTTTAATTCAAACGATGGATTTTCGGTAGTTGCGCCTACAAGAACAATGGTTCCATCTTCTACATAAGGTAAAAAACCATCTTGTTGAGATTTATTAAAACGATGTATTTCATCAACAAATAATAAAGTCCCTTTACCGGTACGCCTTCTTTCTTTCGCTGCATCAAAACATTTACGTAAGTCTGCAACACCCGAAAAAACAGCCGAAATCTGTTCAAAATATAAATCAATATCTTCTGCAAGGAGCCGGGCTGTCGTCGTTTTGCCTGTTCCCGGTGGCCCCCAGAAAATCAGTGAAGATAAATTGCCTGAATTGAGCATACGACCAAGAGTACTCTGCGCATCCGTCAAATGACTCTG
>JABIPV010000314.1 GCA_018699075.1 Kordiimonadaceae bacterium
AGCCACATGGGGAAACGTCCCGCATAATTTTCGATCAAAATGCCAATGAAACGCTCAAATGAGCCAAGAATGGCGCGATGAAGCATAACGGGGCGATGTTTCGCATTATCGGCACCAATGTAATTTGCGTCTAATCTTTCAGGAAGGACAAAATCCACTTGATGGGTTCCACATTGCCAGTCACGACCGATGGCATCTGTGAGGACGAATTCAAGTTTTGGTCCATAAAAGGCACCTTCCCCAGGGTTTAATGTATATTCAAGACCAGCTTTGTTTACGGCATCAAGTAAGCATTTCTCCGCTTCGTCCCATACTTCATCTGATCCTGCGCGTACTTCAGGGCGATCAGAGAATTTAACTTTTACGTCTTCGAAACCAAAATCTTTATAAATTTCCAAAAGCATTTTACAGAATATTTCAGTTTCTTCTGTAATCTGTTCTTTAGTGCAGAAAATATGGGCATCATCCTGTACGAACGAACGGACACGCATTAATCCATGAAGTGCACCTGAAGGCTCGTATCGATGGCAACTGCCAAATTCGGCAAGTCGTAATGGAAGATCTCTATAACTGACTATACCCTGGTTAAAGACCTGAACATGACAAGGGCAGTTCATTGGTTTTAACGCAAATACGCGTTCTTCGGATTCTGTTGTGTACATATGTTCACGGAATTTTTCCCAGTGACCAGATGTTTCCCATAATTTGCGATCAACAAGTTTTGGCGTATTAATTTCTTGATAGCCATACTCTAGTTGCTTGCGGCGCATATATCCTTCGATTTGCGTATAGATAGTCCAGCCGTTGGGATGCCAAAAAGGCATGCCAGCCGCTTCTTCTTGAAAATGGAAGAGGCCCATTTCTTTACCAAGTTTACGGTGATCGCGTTTTTCGGCTTCTTCTATTCTTATAAGGTAGGCTTTTAGTTCTTTACGGTCGCGCCAAGCAGTACCGTAAATACGTTGCAGCATTTCATTATTGCTGTCACCGCGCCAATATGCACCTGCGACGCTCATTAATTTAAAGGTATCGCCGCCTAAATATTTGGTTGAGGGTAAATGGGGTCCACGGCACAGGTCGATAAAATCACCTTGTCGATAAAGTGTGATCGGTTCATTGCTGGGTATAGCAGCTATGAGTTCCGCTTTATATTCTTCACCGATGGATTTGAAATACTCTACCGCTTCATCTCGGGGCATTTCACTGCGGATAATTTCTTCGTCGCGGGCGATGATGTCTTTCATCCGTGCTTCAATTGTTTCCAAATCTTCCGGTGTAAAGGGCTCTTTACGTGCGAAGTCATAATAAAAACCATTTTCAATCGCGGGGCCAATTGTTACTTGTGTATCCGGCCAAAGCTCTTTTACCGCTTCGGCCAAAATATGGGCCGCGTCATGGCGTAAAATTTCAAGTGCTTCTTCATCACGTTTGGTAATGATCGAAACATCAGCATCCTGTGTGATATTTCGCGAAAGATCCCATTGATCACCATCGACAACAATGGCAATGGCCGCTTTTGCCAGTCCCGGACCAATATCCATGGCCAAGGTCATTCCAGTCACCGGTCCATCAAAATTTCGGACACTCCCATCGGGAAGAGTTAAGGCAACATTTTGTTTCGCGTTCATTAGGATCTCATTTTATGTATTAAGGTGTAAAAATAGGAATTTATATTCTTTAAGGCGCAAGTCAAGTGAACAGTCAGTAAAAAAGCGGTTTTCTTACTGATATCTTTATATATTATAACAAGAATTGAAAACAAGAAGCCAACTAACACCCTGTGAGTATATTTAATGACCTCAGAACCACAATTTGTCATTTCTGAAGAAAACCGCAAAATCGCTTATCATTATCATAAAGGAAATGATGTTACTGTCGTTTTTTGCGGTGGGTATATGTCAGACATGGAAGGAACGAAAGCGATTTATCTGGAAAATACTTGCGTAAAGCTTGGGTTATCATACCTGCGATTTGATTATTCGGGTCATGGAAGTTCATCGGAAGATTTTATTGATGGCACAATTGGAAAATGGACAGAAGATGCTTTAGCCGTAATAGATCAAGTTACAAAAGGACCACTTCTAATCATAGGTTCTAGTATGGGGGGATGGATTGGGCTTTTAATTTGTCTGGCGCGAAAAGATCGACTTAAAGCTTTCATTGGTATCGCCCCTGCGCCAGATTTCACTCGTGAGTTGATGTGGGATCAATATTCACAGAATATTAAAGACATTCTTAAAAAAGATGGCGTTTATCTTGAGCCATCTGAATATAGCGATGAACCCTATAAAGTTTCTTATAATTTTATAACCGAAGGGGAAGATCATATTCTTCTCAATGGACCCATTGAGATTAATTGTCCCGTGCGGTTGTTTCATGGTTTAAAAGACACTTCCGTGCCCTCTGAATTTTCTGCTCGTATC
>JABIPV010000371.1 GCA_018699075.1 Kordiimonadaceae bacterium
AAAAATCTTTAGAGCGTCACTTACAAAAAACATTACGGAGAAACAGATTATTGAATTTGGTGGTGAAGCAGCGATCAATACGTTTGATAAAACTTTTAGTAAGTTAGAGCGTGATTTCATGATTGATCCTTTTGTTCTTGATAGTAGTGATAATGTGGAAATTAAAGAAAACCGCTATGAAATATTCGCAAACCATAGCTACAATATTTCAAACAATATGGTATTGCAAAGCTCACTTACTACAGAGTTTTCAAAAATAGTCGCAGATAATATATTTGATGATGGCAGTATTAGCCGCCGTGATACTAATTTTACATATCTTAAACCACGAATGAATTTAAGGTATGATTTTACAGATAAAGATCAACTTCGTTTAACAGCAGAAAAGAAAGTCAGTCAGCTTAATTTTAATAATTTTGTCACGAGATTTGATTCTCAAACTGAGGAAATTAGGCTGGGTAATACCAATATTCGCCCTGAACAAGTTTGGGAATTCTCTGCTGCTTTTGAGCATCGTTTACCAAATGATACTGGGTCAATTGAAGCCGAAGTATTTTACCGCAGTTATAAAGATCATATCTCAAGAGTGGACTTTACCGAATATGAAGATTTTGGTGGGAACCCAATTGGTGTGGATGACTTCTTTGCGCTTTCACCTAATTTAGCATTAAGAGATATGATTGATTTTACATCAAAGTCAGGAAATATTGATGATGCTAATGCCTACGGCCTTAAATTAATTAGTAATATAAGATTAGGTTTTGTAGGTTTACCGCAAGCCACATTTAGCACCAGCTATACATATGAAAGACGCAGGACTACTGATCAATTTACAGGGTTAGAGCGTAATTTTGAACGTATGATTGATCATCAACTTGATGTAAATTTCCGTCACGATATTACAGAATGGGATTTTTCATATGGCTTTAGAGGGACATTCAGAAGTGATGCGGCGACAAATGATATAAATTATCATTGGCCTTATAGTCGTAATGCGTATCTTAGTATGTTTGCTGAATACAATATTTTTAAAGGTGTTAAAATGCGTGTAGAGGCCAAACAACTATCTGGCAAACGGGCAACGTCGAATATTTTCTGGTATAATGATCACATCAGGTTTAATGATTTCAATCAGCGAGTTAACAGGATTGAAACTACTCCACGTGAAATCGAAGTTACACTACAAGGCACATTCTAAAAAAGTAACACTTTATTCATTACATTATAATATAACAATTGATTGTTAGCTGGTTTTAATCTATATCAGGACTAATCAATAATAAAATTATCCAAAAGAATATTGTCATGAATAAAAAACTAATTTCTGCTTTTTTGTTATCAACCGCTATTAGTTGTATTTCAAGCAACCTTTCTTATGCCGCAGAAGATGCCATTTCTGACGCTTCAATGGTGACATATGACAAAGCATATTTTGTGACATTTTCACCTGTTACATTGCTTGATATGTTGCAAGCTGTGCCAGGGGTTCCTGAAATACTGACAAAAAATAGACAGCAAAGCAGACGTAATAGTTTTGGTGGTGGACAGCGTGGTTTTGGATCGGGTGGCGACCAAATCCTTATGGATGGGAAGCGTCTAGCTGGTAAAGCTAATAATATCGATGATACTTTGTCACGTGTCTCAGCTTCTCAAATTGACCGTATTGAACTTATTCGTGGTGCTGCAAGTGGGCTTGATGTTCAAAGTGAAGGCCTCGTCATAAATATTGTGATGCTTGAAGGCATTTCAACTTCAACTACTTTCTGGAAAGTTACAGGTGAATATTCAGGGGGACATAATTTTGTTCCTGAATTCCTTCTTTCCCACAGTGGTTCAAAAGGTAATCTTGATTATACATTCAGTGGTGAACGTAAGGATAATGACTTTTTTTATAATGCTCATGAAACGTTTTTCGATGCGGCAGGCACACAAACGGCGATCCAAGATATTGCCGGTGATTTCGGACGTGACGGTTATAAATTTAATACAAATTTAGCATACGCCTTTAATGATGGTTCACGGCTTCGTATAAATGGACTTTATGAACCTTCCGGAAATGATGGACAAGAAGTAAGAAGTAAAACAACCAATACTATAGATCCAATTACATATATCACGGACCGTGATATGGGAAAATGGGAAGTTGGCGGGGATTACTCGCGTGATTTAGGCGTGCTGGGTAATTTAAAAACTCTGTTTGTGATTAACCGTAATACCGAAGATGGTGATGTAAATCGCTTTAAAGGCAGCGGAGCAGCGCAGTTTGATTACGTACGCGATGTAACAACCGTTAACAGAACAGAGAAAATTTTCCGCGCGTCGATCACTAAGGGCATCGCAGAAGGGCAATCATTAGAACTTGGCGGTGAAGCGGCAATTAATACATTTGATAAATCATTTATTAATAATAAACGTCAAAACGCACTAGATAATTCTATTACTGCAGTTGCAACTGATCCATTTGTTATAGGTAATAATGATAATGTAGAAATTAAAGAAAACCGTTATGAAATATTCGCCATCCATAGCTTTAATATATCTTCAAAAATGGTTTTGCAAAGCTCACTAACGACTGAGTTTTCAAAAATTATTGCCGATAATATTTTTGTCAATGCTAGTTCCACCCGCCGTGATACAAGTTTTACATATCTTAAACCGCGTATCAATTTCAGATATGATTTTACAGGACGAGACCAGTTCCGCATTATTGCCGAAAAGAAAGTGAGCCAGCTTAATTTCAATAACTTTGTTACCCGTTTCGACCAACAGGAACAAATATTTAAATTTGGTAATACCAATATTCGCCCTGAACAAACTTGGGATTTCTCGTTTGCCTTTGAACATCGCCTACCAAATGATAGCGGGTCACTAGAAGCAGAAGTATTTTACCGCAAATATACCGATCATATTTCCGTTGTTGATTTCACGGAGTATTATGATGCAGGGCTAAACCTGACTGATGTAAATACGTTCTTTGGATTAAACCCCGATCAGACATTAATTGATTATGTTGATGATCAGGGAACAGGTTTCACAGCGAAATCAGGAAATATTGATAGTGCAAAAGCTTATGGCGTAAAATTGAAAAGTAGCCTTCGTCTTGGTTTTATTGGTGTACCACAAGCAACTCTGAGCTTAGGTTATACCTATGAAAAAAGAACAACAACCGACCAATTTACACTGTTAGAACGTACTTTTGATCGTCATTCAGATCACAGGGCAACATTTAATTTCCGTCATGATATAACACAGTATCAATTAACATATGGTTTTGAAGGTGATGTTAGAAGTGATCAAGTGCGTTCATACATTAATTCTTATTGGCCGAGTTCACCTGCCGCGAATATTAAAGTCTTTTTAGAGAAAACGGTTTTTACAGATTATAAAATTCGTTTTGAAGGTGAGGGTTTAACCAAAAATCGTGGTGCTTCGACCTATAATTTGTACAATGATCATATTAGACTTAATGATTTAAGAGAGGTTCAAGAAAAATTGTTTAGACGCCCTGTAGAGCTTAGAATTTCTATACAGGGTACTTTCTAGTAACCTTTTAAGGTAATATTAACAATTGATACTATATAACGTTTGATTATTTCATGTATTTGGACTATACCGCATTTAATAATTCAATAGCATTGCTATGGATTAAGACGGGACTAATTTAACGGACTAATTTAACGGGACTATACGAATGGGTAAACGACACTTACCAGCATTACTAATCACGCCAATTTTATATTGCGGATTGCTATCAACAAGTATGCTTACCCCTGCCATTGCCCAAGAAGACGCATCAGTCGTTTCATATGAACCAGATTATTTTTTAAAATTTGAACCTGTATCCCTGCTTGATATGCTTCAAAGAATTCCCGGTGTACCTGAAATTCTTAATAAAAACAGGCGTAGTCGTAGCCAGCGTGGTTTTGGTAGCGGCGGTGACCAAATTCTTATTGACGGTAGACGTCTCGCAGGTAAATCTAATAACATCAATGATGCACTATCAAGGATTTCAGCAAATCAAGTAGCGAAAATAGATTTGATCCGTGGTGCGGCCAGTGGCCTTGATGTTCAAAGCCAGGGACTTGTAATTAATATTACTTTGGCCGAAGGTGCTTCAAAATCCACCACATTTTGGAAAGTTTACGGCGAATATACTGAAGGTTATAAATTTATTCCTCAATTCCTTGTTTCCCATTCTGGGCAAAAAGGGGGACTTGAATACACCATAACTGCGGAACGTAAAAATGATTTTGGCTACCGTCCACGTGAAGAAGTTTTCTATGATGGTAACGATGTCATTACTGGTGCCCAAGATGTTGATAGTTCATTTAATTTCAAAGGTATAAAATTAACTTCAAACCTAACCTATACATTTAGTGATGGTGATGAACTTCGTCTCAACGGTTTATACGACCCTAATCAATTTAATACATTTGAAACAAGAATTGAAACCGGTAATGATCCTGACCACGTGATTTGGAATGGTGACCGTGATAATGCCCGCTGGGAAGTCGGCGGCGATTATACATTTAATCTGGGTTCATTCGGTAAGTTTAAATCATTATTTGTGGTAAATCAAAATACCGAAGACACGGAAGTAAAACGCGAACGAGATTATATTGATCCGCGCTTTTTATACCGTAATGAATTTACTGATGGAAAACTTAGTGAAAAAATATTTAGAAGTTCGACAACTGTAAATGTTATCGGAAACCAATCTTTGGAAGTCGGTGGTGAAGTCGCCATTAATACTTTTGAAAAAATCTTTGAAAGTTTTGGGCGTGATACTGCGGCTGAAGAATTACTACTTGGAACATCTAGTAATGTGGATATTAAGGAAAATCGTTATGAGATTTTTGCCATTCACAACTTAAATTTGGCATCAAAGCTAGTATTGCAAAGCTCTATAACTACTGAATTTTCAAAAATTGTCGCAGATAATTTATTTGCCGATGGGTCGGTTGATCGCCGTGACACAAGTTTTAAGTATTTCAAACCTCGTGTGAATTTACGTTATGATCATACAGATAGCGATCAAGTACGTATCACAATAGAAAAGAAAGTAAGCCAACTTCGTTTCAATACTTTTGTGACTTCATATGATGCGCAAAATGACGAAGTGCGCTTCGGTAATACAAACTTGCGTCCGACCCAAACGTGGGAATTTATTTTTGCCTACGAACACCGTTTACCAAATGATACAGGTTCCATTGAAGGACAAGTTTTTTATCATCACCGTAAAGATCATCAAACCCGTGTTGATTTTACAGAGTACAAAGATTTTGCAAATAACGATATTGGCGTTGATGAATTTTTTGCACTACCACCAGATGCAGCACTTCGTGATGCAACATCATTTACGTCTTCACAAGGTAATATACCGTCTGCTTATACTTACGGTATAGATTTAAAAAGTAATGTACGTCTTGGGTTTATTGGTTTACCGGAAGCGACGCTGAGCTTAGGCTATAAATTTGAAAAACGTAAATCAATAGATCAGTTTACCAAGTTATTACGTGATTTCGCCAGACATTCGGATCATGTGTATAACGTAAATTATCGCCATGACATCACCAAATGGAAATTTTCTTACGGTGTTGATATGAATATCAGAAGTGATTGGGCAAATTTTGATATGCGGTATTTTAATCCGTCAAGTCCATCTGCCTCCATAAAAGCATTTGCTGAATATAATCTAAATGGTGGTATTAAAATGCGCGTTGACGTACTGGAAATTACGGGCTCGCAAGGACACTCAACTACATTAAGATATAGCGATCACATTCGCTTTAATGAGATCTATAAGAGAGAAGAAAAAGAAAACAATAAACCACGCGCGGTTCAAGTGTCTCTCCAAGGAAGTTTCTAGAAGAATTTAATTTATTGGGGTATATATGAATAATAGGCTGGCGCTTATTATTCTTCTGTTATTAACACGTATTTCCACTGCACACACTCGCCAAATAAATTAAAACCAAAGTGCAAAGCTCGTTCTAATTTTATTAAAATTGTTAATTAAGGCCATCTTATCTCATTTTGGTCACAATTGGTCGCAATTCTCTTTTTCACGATTGATAGAAAACATACCATAATAATAATCGGTCATACTCAGGTTTCATTGTTCAGGGGATATATATTATTAATAAAGCATTTTACTCAATTGCTATTTCAACGGCTCTTTTTTCAATAGGGTTAAGCGTATCATCTAACGCAGCTATTGAGGAAGCTAAGCCTAATTCATCGATCGTCACTTATGAAAAAGAATATTTTGAAAAGTATTCTGTTGTGACATTACTGGATATGTTGAACCGTATTCCGGGTGTTTCAGAAGTTCTCAATAAAAATGAAAATAATGGCTTTAATAGTGAGCGAGGGTTTGGATCAAGTGGAGATCAGATCCTTATTGATGGCCAACGTATATCCGGTAAAGGCAATTCCATTGAAGATACATTGTCGCGTACATCTGCGGCTCAAATCGCAAAAATTGAACTGATCCGCGGTGCGGCAAGTGGACTTGATGTTCAAAGTGAGGGACTTGTGATAAATATCACCTTGATAGAGGGTGCAAAAAAATCATCAACTTCATGGAAATTGAGCAGTAGTTATTCTGAACATTCAAAAGTATTTCCAGAGTTCCTGGTATCTCATAATAATTCTATCGGAAAACTTGATTATACGGTTAGCGTTGAAAGAAAAGGCGGTAATGGCTATTTTGGTGATGAAGAAATATTTTTTAATGCTAACAATGTAAGGACCGGTGAAGAAGTAAGTGATGGTAGGTATCATGCTAAGGGCTTTAAGTTAAACACTAACTTGAGCTACAATTTTGAAGATGGCTCTGTTTTACGTTTAAATGGTTTATATGACCCCCGCAAATTTGGAAATCAGGAGAATAAAACAATAACTGGTGATGATCCCGAAGATGTAAAGTGGGTCTTTTTTGGTGAGCGTGATGAATGGGAAGTCGGAGGAGATTATAGTCGTGACCTTGGACAGGTCGGAAAATTTAAAGCATTATTTGTCATAAATAGAGTACATTTTGAGGGTGGATTTAATCGTTTCTTCGGTTTGGGTTCATTAGAGTATCAGAATTCAGCCGAAGTAGAAGATGAAAAGTCTGGTGAAAATATTTATCGTGCATCTATAACGAAAAGCTTATCCACCAGACAATCAATTGAGTTTGGCGGTGAAGCAGCTATTAACACTTTTGAGCGCCAATTCCAAAATCATAATCGGGAGATGCTCGGTGCTCCAAGTATTTTAGATACAGACGATGACGTTACTGTTGAAGAAAAGCGTTATGAAGTGTTTGCAAATCATAGTTTTAATATTTCTCCTTCCTTAGTTTTGCAAAGTTCATTGATAACGGAGTTTTCAAAAATTACGGCAGATAGTGTTTTTATTACAAAAGCGACCAGTCACCGCGATACCAGTTTCACTTATCTTAAACCACGTCTAAACTTTCGCTACGATATGACGGCAAAAGATCAACTAAGGTTAACCGGTGAGAAGAAAATCAATCAGCTTCAATTCTATCACTTTATCGCCTTTTTTGACCGGGAAAACGAAGAGATCAAACTCGGCAATACTGAAATACGCCCTGAACAAGTTTGGGAATTTACAATGGCGTACGAACATCGTTTGGATAAAGATGGTGGAACCTTAGAAGCAGAAGTTTTTTATCATCGTTATAAAGATTATGTTACCCGTGTTGATTTTTCAGAATATGAAAACTTTTCCGGTGAACCTGTTTCTGCTGATGTTTTCTTTGCTTTACCGCCCGATACAAACCTGCGTGATGATGTTGAGTTTTCCTCTAAGGCAGGAAATATTGATAAAGCAACGTCATATGGTGTTAAATTAAAAAGCAATATTCGTATGGGTTTTATCGGTGTGCCTGATGCAGTTATTGGCCTTGGGTATATTTATGAAAATACCAAATCGTTGGACCAGTTTACGGGTCTTATTCGTAAGTTTCCCCGTAAATCTGACCATACATTCAATTTTAATTTCCGTCATGATATCACGGATATTGGATTATCATATGGCGCAGAAGGGAAATTTAGGAGTGACACAATTACCCAAGATATAAATTATTATTGGCCGTGGAATCCGGGTAAAGAATTTAAACTCTTTGCGGAATATAATATTATTGATGGCATAAAACTGCGTGCTGAGGCCTCACAAAATGGCAGGTTTAACGGCACTTCCACAAATTATAAATATAATGATCATATAAAATTTAATGACTTAAAGACTAAAGCTGTGAAAAATCATCACTTTGCACGGGAGTTTCAAATCTCTCTACAAGGCACGTTTTAATATGTTATATTATCACATTGATTTTTAAGGGTAATTCCTCTATACCTGCGTAATAAAATAATAATTTACCATGTAAGTATTAAGGTTCTAATGCGTCGTCTACTACTCACTACTCTATTTGTTGTACCATCATTTTTAAATGGCCAAATTACAATTGCTGCTGAAGAAGCGGCAAATTCATCTGTTGTGACATATGATAAAGAATATTTCGAAAAATTCGATGCTGTAACCTTGCTTGATATGCTCAACCGTATTCCTGGCGTTCAGGAAATATTGAATAAAAGCCGTCGCGAACGTGACTCGCAAGCAAATTTTGGTGCGGGAGCAAGTGAGCGTGGTTTTGGCGCTGGCGGTGATCAAATTTTGATAAATGGTAAACGTCTTGCTGGTAAAGATATAAATATCGATGATACTTTGGCCCGTGTGACGGCGTCTCAAGTGGTGAAAATTGACCTTATTCGCGGTGCCGCTGAAGGACTTGATGTTCAGAGTGAAGGTTTAGTGATTAATATTACTCTTGACCAAAGTGCTACACAATCTACCACATTTTGGAGAATTGGCGGGCGAGCTTATCTTGGACAAAAACAAGCACATTTGCTTACCTTGTCTCATAGTGGATCAACTGGAAAGCTTGATTATACTGTGACCGCGGAAAGTGAGAGAAAATATAGGTATTCGCTGAGGGATGAGCAGTATTTATACGGTGGTAGTGATATAGTGGCGCGGCAAATTGACAGTTTTACGCCAAACAGAAAAGATAATCATAAATTATCGTCCAATATTTCTTATAATTTTGAAGATGGGGCCGTTTTACGTCTAAATGGGCTTTATAACCCTGAAACTCAATATGACTTTGATACACGCCTAATAACATATTTAGATGAAAGTTTTGGCCCCGCCATTTCAGTAGTTGATGATACTTTGACGGCAGATGGTAATAGAAAACTTTCTGAAGTATGGAGCAATCGGGTAACGCCCACAAAATGGGAAATTGGTGGTGATTATTCACGTAGTTTAGGTGTATTGGGATCGTTAAAATCTTTGTTTGTTTTTAATAAAGAAAACAGGGAC
>JABIPV010000207.1 GCA_018699075.1 Kordiimonadaceae bacterium
GCTTCCTTACATGCAAAAAGAATTATGTCATGCGCCGTTTGTTTGCCTATTTTTGGAGCAAGGTGAAACATAAGAGCTTCTGAAAAGAGCATGCCGTCCAAAGCATCCAGATTTCTGGTAATGTTTTTTTCAAAAATATCAATGCCGTCCAATGTTTGTATCGTCGCGGCGAGGGCACGAGCCATAATTACACATGTTTCCGGTAAATTATGCAAATCAAGATTAAGCGCTCGCGCATCTCTTTCGTGTTCGCCAGTCATCGATTGCAAACCAAGGGCCGTATTTTGTTGTACGATACGGCACTGCGCTACAGCAAATGCACAAACTTCTGCATTTCTTTTATGAGGCATAGCACTTGAGCCAACATAAGCTTTACTTAACGGCTCATGTAGTTCACTTAATTCAGAGCCACTAAGTTCATAAATTTCATTGACAATACGCCCGACTGATCCCGCAATCATACCAGTGATCACTTGAAACTCTCCGATGTTATCCCGTGCTGAGCCAAGTCCAGCAGGTGCAACATCAAGTCCAAGCTGGTCCATCAGTGCTTCATATATGTCATACGCCTTTGCGCCACCCTCAAGCATCGTGCCGGAAACGCCATGTAATGCTCCACAAAAAATACGTTTATGCATATCCTTCATACGTTCTATTTCCCGGCGAATCTCTGCGGCAAAACCAGCAAACTTAAAGCCTATGGTAATAGGTGGACCGTGTTGTTTATGTGTACGGCCTGCCATCGGTTGCGACTTATATTTTTCAATCATTGGAATTATAATGCTTTCGATTTGTAGTAAATCTCTTAACATAATCATGTACGCGTCTTTTATCTCAAGAACCGTGGCCGTGTCCTGGATATCTTGTGAACAAACGCCTGAGTTAACATGGTCGGCGGCATCGTTTCCGCAAGCCGTTTTTACAGCATTCAATAGTGATGAAAGGAGTTGATCAGAGCCGCAGAAATTATTCGACTTTGGCGAAAATTCAAGTTGGTCCAAATCGCAGCACTTGACGATTTCATCAGCTTCTGCTCGTGGAACAAGATCCATTTTTGCTTGTACAGTTATCAATGCAGCCTGAACATTAAGCCAGCGTTGAAGCCGCTTATTGGGATCAAAAACATCCCGCATTTCGTCTGTAGCGTAGACGTGTTTGTAAAATTCACTATCAATAACATGTGTCATCAATTTTTCCTTTATAGATTATAGGATGGTTAGAATGGCCATTCGGTTGTGGTTTCGATTGAGTCAACCCCGTCAATGTATTTTTGTTGGTCGGTTTTCGATAAGCAATCTCTGGTTAACTCACGAAATTTATTTTCAATTTCAATTTGGCTCATGGGCGTTTCCGGGTCACCACGGCGATAATAATTTTCTGCTTTATATTCGTTATCTGAGGTCGTGAGAATAATCTTACATGGCCTACATCGCGGGAAACCTTTATTGATATCTTCATCGAACAGCACATTTATTTTTTGCATTAATGTGACAATATCCGGATCGGTTAAAGACTTTTCATCGATGTTAGTAAAGCTGATAGAGCCCTTCACTAATAGAAGAGCAAGACAGTGTTTGACACTAAATTTGGCCTGTGCGACGGTTTCTGGTTTTTCAATATTTGCGATATCGATGGTCTTTTGGTAAACGAAAACATCAATGTTTCTGACGCTGTCATGGTCGATATCATGCTCGTCTTGAATTTTACGCAAAGCATCTATCATTGAATGAGTTTGACCACAGGTCGGGTATGCTTTGAAATTTGCTTCATCAACTTTATATATTTTGCCCAAGTCTTTAATTAAATAAGACAAATCACTATTTGTGCTATATGCATTAGCGACCCCTCTTTTACCTTCAAAAATATTTGACGGGCCTGGAATATTTACTTTTGCGGTGAACGCCGCAATTATACCATTTTGGGCACTTTTGGCTGGATGTAAAACTTTTGCTGTTAGGCAATTATCATCTAAAAATTGCCAAAGGCCTGCCATTTGTGTGCCGGCATGGGCAAGTGTCCATACCGTTTGCTCTTCGCTAAGTTTTAAAAGTTTCGCCGCAGCGGCAGCGGCACCAAAGGTGCCCGCTGTTGCTGTTGTATGCCAAGTATTATAATGACTTTGGTTAAGACATTCGCCCACCCGTATCGCCAGCTCATATCCGGCGACGGTAGCTTCAATGATGTCTTTACCATCAACGGCAGTTTCTGATCTTAAGGCAAAAATAACTGGAAAAACAACCGTTCCTATATGCATAATTGATGCTCGGTGACCGTCATCGGTCTCTGCAATATGACCAAGCGCCGCATTGGCAAACGCAGCGTAGGACGCGGTTGTTTTAACCTTGCTGCCTAAAATTTCCGCATTGCCGTCACCACCTAGCTCTTTTGCTAACTTTATATAGCTAAGGGCAGTATCTGAGCCAGATGCATGAAATACCCCGCCCATATAATCCAGTAGACACTGTTTAGATTTTTGTACAGTGCTGCTTGATAGTTGTTCGTATTTTAACTCAAATACGTGACGAGCTAGTATTTCTGCATAACTTGGGTTCATTTTTATACTCGCCGCTCTTTAATCTTATTTAAGAGAAATTTTATAATTGGGAACAATACAAAGCATGCCGATGCTATAAGCAAACCCAAAGAAATGGGTTTTTCGATAAATATCATATATGATCCATCTGAGATCGCGAGTGCCTGAGAAAACCCTCTCTCCAACATTGCGCCAAGTATGATCGCCAATACAAACGGCGCGTGGGGCAAACCAACTTTATCAAACCCAAAGCCGAGAACACCAAAGGCTAATGTTACCCATATATTGAACAAACTATTATCAATGGCATAGGCACCAGTGCAGCAAAGTAAAATAACAATACTCGCGAGGAATGCTTGGGGTATTTTAAAAACTGTTCTTGATAAA
>JABIPV010000187.1 GCA_018699075.1 Kordiimonadaceae bacterium
AGCTTCTAAATAATCAAGTGCAGGGACACCGTTAATCCATGAACGAATACGACGCCCATCTGCGATGATACGGTATTCGTTCCACTGACCACGTTTTACCGCGGTATCAACGCCGTACATATCAGCAGATTTCCCGACTACTTTATTGCGGCGGCTTTCATCATATAAAAGACCCCACCAAAGATCACCGGCATCAACCTGATAGCCGCTCATTTCGGTATCATTTGGCACAGACTGGCTTCTGATTTGAAAACCAGAATTTACAAACCCTTCATTACCCTGCAAACGAACTTTGAATTTAAGTTCAAAATTCTTATATGACCCATCGGTAATCAGGAAAGTATTATGATCAACAAAATCTTCCATGGTGCCACCGGTTATTGCCCCGTCTTTAACGCTCCAAAGATCATTATCTTGAGTATGCCAGCCATTAAGCGATTTACCGTCAAACAAAGAAACTTCATTTTTATCCGCCCCCGCTGCCCATATAATACCTCCCGTTAAATGCTTTACGAGGAACGGATGATCCGGTTGGAATAAATGTCCGAAACCCGTATAAAATGCGCGGCCGCCATCATATTCATGGGCCCAAGCTATCGGGTGATCATCGCACATACCGCCGCCTTCATATGTGCTTTCATCGATGCTCATCAATATAGTTAGGTTTTTGCTGTCACGGGGGTTGGCTTGAAAATCATACCATTCATCCACAACCACACCTGTTTCATCAACATAATTGTGAACGGGGTGATCGGTATTTTCCATATTCACTTTTGCACTATGAACCCCAGGAGGATGATTTTCAAAATACGCCCCTACCAATTTAGCATACCACGGCCAATCATATTCCGTATCACTGGCTGAATGGGTTCCCACATACCCACCACCTGCTTGAATGAATTGTTCAAAGGCGGCTTGTTGTTCATCGTTTAGAACGTCTGCGGTCGTATTCATAAAGACCACAACATCATATTGTGACAGTGTATGTCTTGTGAATGAATTTTCGCTATAATGAACGTCAACGGTCCAGTCCTGGGTTTTACCAATTGATCTAATGGTTTCAATTCCCCTTGGAATTGATTTATGTATCCATCCGCCTTCTCCCGTATCGGCGTAAACCATAACTTGAATATTTTCTTTTGAATAAGCCGCACTGGTAAAAATCAATAGTGCCGTTGAAACGGCAATAGCTGCCTTAAAAATTACATTCATGTTTATAGTCCTAACTTATCAAGTACTTCTTGTGGCGGCCCATCGAAACTTTCGATCGGAACATTTCCTACATAGCCAATATCTTCCATTCCTTCATCGGTGGTGTAATATCCACCGACGTAAAGATAAACAATGCGCTCCATAAATAACGAATGATCTGCGCTTGCTGTGCCCGCTTCTACTGCGCTAGCTAGCTTATCAAAGATTGCGGCCTGTTTATCAGCAGGGAGTTCATGAAAATAACGAACATCTTCAACATTTGCTTGGCCATTTAACCAATCAAGTCCGATCAACACCATTTTACGATCGTCTTCCTGAGTAGGATAAGGAGCACTGACCCATTCATTGATAAAATCCGTAATATTAAGCTGACTTGCACTTGGTGATTTATCATCAGCGGGAATAATTAAATCACCCACAACGTCTAGATTTTTAAGCTGAGTACCATTCAGTGTTTTATCCCAAGTAACAACAGGATTATTCACATCAACATCTTGGCCGTAACCTTGTGATTTAATTTGTGCGGACGCATCGACAAAATTCCCTGCCACAGCAGCCGTTGTTCCTGCAATTGCCATCAATTGCAAAACGCGGCGTCTATTAGCCGTCATTACAGGCTTTTTTTGATCTTCACTCATAGGTCATTCTCCTTAAGTCGTTCAATAATATTATCTGCGGCCCTTAGGGATAGAGCCATAATTGTTAATGTTGGGTTTTTTTCGGAATGGGTAACAAATCCTGCTCCGTCGGCCACATAAAGATTGTCCACATCCCAAGTTTGGCAATGTTTGTTTAGAACGGATGTTTTGGGATCATCGCCCATGCGACACCCACCAACTTCATGATTAGTTGTGCCACCAGTGCTGATTAATTTACCAGCTTTTCTAGATTTTTCAAATCCATCAAAAATAACTTCGCCGCCCATATTTTTCGCAAGTGAATGAAGGCTTTCATTCATATGTATCGCGCGGCGATAATCATCATCGGTCCAATGCCAATGGAATATTGGCGTTGGAACCCCCCACTCATCTTTTACTTTGTCGTTAATGGCAATATAATTATGAATGGAAACCGTCTGACTTCCCAAACAGCGAATACCCATAACTGAACCATATGAGCGACGGATGTAATCTTTTAGTTTTTTACCGTAGAGGCCTTTTTTCCCTGTAAGCAATTGTGAAAATGTCGAATTCATGGAAGGCGGTCCATGTCGCGCGCCGCCATATGGATCCACTTCGAGCTTATAGCCACCTGTAAAGTTAGCCCCTGCTTTTTTCTTTTCCTCACCATGTAGCCACCACGGTGCATAAAGATGGGGTTGAGAAACGCCATCTTCGTTATGTGGCGGAAGATTTTCAAATGCCTTAACACGAATAAGCAAAAATGATCCTGTTGTATCGGAAATATATTTGCCGACCATACCAGATGAATTAGCAAGACCGCCGGGCGCTGAATTAAGAAGTATACGTGAGCTTTCCATTGCACTCGGTGCCAAAACAACCACACGCGCACTTACTTCACGGTGTTCTTTGGTTGCTTTATCAATATAACGAACGCCGGTTGCTTTTTTCCCGCTATCATCGGTTATGACGTTATAAACCACAGCACTGGGTAGAATAGTAAGATTACCTGTTTCTTCAGCAGGCTTAAGATATGCCGTAACACTGTCAAATGCGGCCCCAATTGAACAACCACGAATACAGTTGGTTGCATAAAAACATGCCTGTCTTCCATTTAGCGGTGACGTTAAAACAGCCGTTGGATGAGCCATGGTTTTAATGCCCATTTTTTCGCATGCTTTCGCGAAAACCATTTCCGTTGCTCTTGGTGCGGGAGGTTTTTGACGAATATGATTTGGTGATTGCGGCGAATTATAAACGGCGCCATCCGCATCAGGACCATAAAGCCCCATAACAGTTTCCACGCGGTCATAATAGGGAGCCATATCATCATAGCTTACCGGCCAGTCAAACTGCTCACCAGTATAAGTATGTGTTTTAAAATCTTCAGGGCCGTATCTTGGTACTTGTCGGCCAAAATGATGAGTACGGCCACCAAGCTGACGAGAGCGCCACCATTTAAAGCCGTCTCCTACGTCAGAATAAGGCTGGTCGGGAATTTCAAAACCACCATCCACGGTCGCATCAAAAAACCCATCATTCTTATCAGGTGTACTTTCCCCGCGTAGCGGCGCTTCTTTTGGAAACTGGAACATAGCCGCTTCCGTTTCAGGATCATAACGACGCCCCGCTTCCACAAGCAATACATTGACACCGTTTTTGCTAAGCTCATAGGCCATCATTCCGCCACCGGCACCAGAACCCACAACGATTACATCAAATTCATCCGCCATTTTATCTCCCTAGTATATCCAATATTTTTTAATGGTTTTTTTATATTGCGCCTTTTTATCCTCAAACACTACAAAAATGACTATGCATTGTATTGTGAATAAGGTACTTTATTTAGGATAAAAGCGTCATTGGATTCTATAATAATGTCAATTTCTAATACGATGAATTACATTACTTCCCCTCATTTCTCTCATCTTTTTGATGGAATTAATGACCTATTGCTTTTTGTAAAAGACACTCAGAGCGTTCTTATGAATTGTAATCAACTTTTTGCTGAACATTTTGGTTTTGAAAATGTCGAACTCGTTAAAGGAAAAAGTGATTTTGACCTTTTTACTCACGAACTGGCCGCCCAATATAGAAAAGATGATGCAGAAGTATTTAAAACAGCAAAAAGCAAGCTAAATATCATTGAGTTATTTCCCAATCATATGGGCGAGGTTCAGTGGTTTATTTGCAATAAAGTTCCGATCATAGATGCGGGCGGTAACGTTCAGGGATTATGCGGCGCATTGCAGAAACTTGAAGATTCGTCTGTAAATTTGCGACCTTTTAATGATTTATCCAAAGCTTTAATTTATTTAAAGGATAATTATACAAAAAAAATATGTAATGAAGATATGGCAAAAATTGCTGGCCTTTCGGTTCGTCAATTTGAAAAACGTTTTAAACAAATATTTAATACCAGCGCCCACCAATATATCCTCAATCTGAGGATTATTAAGTCCTGTGATATGCTGATATCAGGCAATCATAGCATTTCCGATACTGCACATCGCTTAGGGTTTTATGATCAAAGTGCGTTTACCACACATTTCAAAAAGCAACTCGGTGTCACACCACTTAGTTACATCAAACAACATTCCATAAAAAGGACTGCTGGCGTATAAAGTGACGCTTTTTTCCTAAAAATATTACTTTATTCTCCAATACCCATCACGTAAAATTAAATATATTTTTTAGATAAAAAATAATAGGGAAAAATTGTGGTTAGAAAAACGGCTTATATCGCTGGGACCTTTGATACGAAAGAAACTGAACTTCTTTTCGTACGAGACCTTATTAAAAAACAGGGATTAAAAACCATTACGGTTGACCTTGGGACTTCTTGCGCACAAAAAAATGAAAATGCAGATATTTCTGCACAAGAAGTCGCCTCAATGCATCCAGAAGGAAGTGATGCCGTTTTTACGGGCGACCGTGGAACAGCTGTCGCCGCGATGTCGGAAGCTTTCAAATATTTCCTCATCAGTAAAAAAAACTTGGGCGGTGTCATTGGTTTTGGTGGGTCCGGCGGCACATCACTAATCAGTCCTGCATTTCAAAATTTACCAATAGGCATTCCTAAATTCATCGTATCCACAGTCGCTTCTGGTAATATAGCGCCTTATGTGGGGGCATCTGATATTTGCATGATGTATTCAATTACCGATATTAGTGGCCTTAACCCTATTTTGGAACAAGTGCTGTCAAACGCTGCCCACGCCTTATCGGGAATGATCGCAAACAGGTATATTCCGAAGCAATCAGAAAACCCGGTTGTCGGCTTAACCATGTTCGGCGTAACGACCACTTGCGTGGAAGCCCTTAAAAAGAAGTTGGAACCTGATAATCAATGTTTGGTATTCCACGCAACAGGAACCGGCGGCAAAACATTAGAAAAATTAGTGAATAATGGCTGGCTGTCTGGTGTGCTCGACGTAACAACAACAGAAGTCGCAGATCATCTTATGGGTGGTATATTAAGCGCAGGCGAAGAAAGAATGGATGCGTTTATTAATAAATCAATTCCCTACGTTGGATCATGCGGTGCCATTGATATGGTCAATTTTGGTGCCCCCGCAACCATACCCGAATGTTATAAAGACAGATTATTTTATAACCATAACCCGCAAATTACGTTAATGCGTACCACCGCAGAAGAAAACGCAAAAATGGGAGCTTGGATCGGAAATAAATTAAATAAATTTAAAGCCCCTGCCCGCTTTTTGATCCCGTTAAAGGGTTTTTCTGCGCTGGATGGTGAAGGACAAGCCTTTTTCGATCCCGTAGCAGATCAAGCTTTCATAAAAGCACTTAAAGACACCTTGTCAGCAAAAAGTAACGTGACACTTATTAAATTACCTTATCATATAAATGATGCGGAATTTTCTCATGCCCTTGCTGAAAACTATCTTGAACTAATATAATAATAATAACCGGAGATTATAATGATTAATATTTTTGTCACTTCTGTGATTGACGCCCCGATTGATGAAGTATGGAAAGTCATACGTGGCTATAACCAACTCCCTGCATGGCATCCTGCCATTGACCGTAGTGAAATCGAAGACGGTCTACCAGAAGACACTGTTGGCTGCGTGCGCAATTTTTATTTAAAGGATGGGCAAAATATTCGTGAAAGATTAATTGCCCTTTCTGATCTTGATTATAGTTTTTCATACAGTATGATCGAAACAGGTATGAGAATGCATGATTATATATCATCATTTGAATGTCGCCCGATTACAGATGGCAACAAAACATATGTTCAGTGGGTCGCTGAGTTCACAACGGACGAAGGCGAAGAAGAAGCAAAAGCAACCATGGTCGCGGACGGGGTATTCCAAGGCGGTTTTGATGCACTTAAAGCCAAGTTTTCAAAGTAAGAACGTTTTGAAAAATAATAATATAGGGATAAATTATGACTAACGATCAATATGACCATAAAAGAATTTTTCTAATTTGTGTACTTGCGCTATTCACCGTTGCGGTTTCCATGTCACTTGGCGCAACTGTCGCCTCAGACTTAAAAACCAATTTTCTTGACCCGATAGACTTTACGACTTCGGCGACGATGATTGCGGAAATCCTTGGCATTATCTTTCTTGGTTTCTCATTAACTTTATTCATTGTAAGCCCTTTTATGGATGCAATTGGCATGGGGCGCGCATTATCACTCGCCGCCTTATTGATCATAGGCGGAAATGCTATATTGGTGTTTGCTGGTGACATTACGAGCGGTGCTAATATTTATTGGGCCCTATGGACAGGTATGCTGCTTAAAGGAATAGCATGGGGATTTGTTGAAGCCGCCATTAATCCTGCGACTGCATCACTTTACCCAGACGATAAAACCCACCGTCTTAACGTGCTCCATGCGTGGTGGCCTGCTGGTCTTGTCGTTGGCGGCCTTTCCGGTATAGCCGTTAACGAATTAGGCTTTAACTGGCAGATTGCACTTTCCCTAATTTTTATCCCTGCTGTGGTTTTTGGCCTGCTAAACATCGGTGTTAAATTCCCAAAAACAGAAAGTTCAGAACTCGATGTAAGTTTTGGTGATATGATAAAAGAAATTTTCAGACGTCCAAGTTTCTTCATTTGGTTCGGCGCCATGTTCTTAACGGCATCTTCTGAACTTGCACCGGGACAATGGGTTGATCTTGCGCTTACACATACTGTGGGAATGCCCGGCATTCTACTTCTTGTTTATGTCAGTGGTATCATGTTTGTCATGAGACATTTTGCAGGCGCTATTGCTCACAAAATTTCTTCTGTGGGACTGCTTTGGTTTTCTGCCGTATTAACAAGCTTAGGCCTTTATATGTTAAGTGTCGCGGACAGCCCAATAACAGGGTTTATTGCAGCAACAGTTTGGGGTGCTGGCGTTTGCTTCATGTGGCCAACAATGCTTGCTTCTGCTGCAGAGCGTTACCCAAGAGGTGGCGCATGGACAATTGGTCTTATCGGTTCAGCAGGCGCATTAGCAACTTACTTCGTATTGCCAATTCTTGGCGCCGCGTATGATAACGCTAAACTAGAATCAGCCGGTGGTGCTGAAGCATTTGCCGCTATGGCCGACGGAAGTTTAGAGCAAACAAATGCGCTAATTTATGCGGCTGAACAGTCCTTCCAGACTGTGGCATTACTACCAGTCGCATTGTTCTTCATTTTTGGTGGTATTTGGTATAATGACCGCAGATTAGCTAAATTAAAAGCATCTGCTGCTGCCCCCAGTGAGTAACCAATAAAGAGGCTATCTCATGAAGATGCCAGAACCAGAACAAGCTATTTTGGACCAGTTGCCTGAACTTCACAGGCGACTGTCCAATTTGCTTGGTGAAGATGGTCTTGTGACAACGGAACATGGCCGGAAGGTTTTCGAAAGCGACGGATTAACCGCTTACAAACAAAGCCCGATGATTGTCGCCCTACCCTCTACCACATCGCAAGTAAGTGACGTTCTTAAAATATGTGATGAGATGAACATTAAAGTTGTCCCTAGAGGAGCCGGCACTTCACTGTCAGGCGGAGCATTGCCCTTGGCTGATGGCTTGATGCTTGGCTTATCAAGACTTAATCGAATTTTGGATATTGATTATGACAATCGCTGTGCTGTTGTGGAATGTGGGGTCACAAACCTTGGTATTACGAACGCTGTATCTGAAGACGGTTTTTATTATGCGCCGGACCCGTCCAGCCAAATCGCCTGCACCATTGGCGGCAATGTTGCTGAAAATTCCGGTGGGGTTCATTGTTTAAAATATGGACTGACCACTAACAATATATTAGGCGTAAAACTGATCCTCATGTCAGGTGAAATTTTGGAAATAGGCGGTAAATATTTACAAGAAAGCGATTATGACCTTCTTGGACTTATCACAGGATCAGAAGGACTTCTGGGTGTGGTGACAGAAGTAACCGTGCGTATTTTACCAAAACCAGATACTGTCCACGCCATGCTAATTGGGTTTGGTGATGTGGAAAGCGCCGGAGCCTGCGTTTCTGAGACCATTGCGTCTGGTATTATCCCCGCAGGCATGGAAATGATGGATAATATCGCCATCAATGCTGCAGAAGATTATTGCCACGCCGGTTACCCCCGTGATGCCGCCGCCATACTCATTGCGGAGTTTGATGGCATCACCAGTGAAGTTGATTATTTCATCGACCGCGTTTCAAAAATTGCTAAAAAGTTAAACGCCACATCCATCGCCATCAGCAAATCAGAAGAAGAACGAAATGGTTTTTGGGCAGGGCGAAAAGCTGCTTTCCCAGCAGTTGGAAGAATATCACCCGATTATTACTGCATGGATGGATCAATCCCCCGTAAGAAATTACCAGAAATTCTAAAGCGTATGAAAGAACTATCGGAACAATACGGGCTTAAAGTTGCCAATGTTTTTCATGCAGGCGACGGAAATCTACATCCATTGATCCTCTATGATGCCAATATACCGGGCGAGCTTATAAAAGCAGAGGACTTTGGTGCAGACATCTTGAAACTATGTGTACAAATGGGTGGGGCATTAACGGGTGAACATGGGGTCGGCGTTGAAAAGCGAGATTTAATGCCGGAAATGTTCACAAAAGATGATCTCAACCAGCAAGAACGGCTCAAATGTGCCTTTGATCCTAAACATAGATTAAATCCTGGTAAGATGTTCCCTGAGCTTCACCGCTGCGCTGAACTTGGCAAGGTGCACGTACATGGCGGCAAGTTACTGTTTCCAGAAATACCGCGTTTTTAATGACTGAAAATTATTCTCCATCAATCATAAAAGACGTTTCAGATATCATCAGTGATCATATCGTCCGCGAATGCCCGTTAGACATTCGAACAAATGGTAGTTTGATTAAACTCGGCCACCCTATGGTAACCAAATCCGCTTTGAGCTTGAAAAATTTCAACCAGATTACCCTTTATGAACCAGAAGAACTGGTGATTACTTTAGGGCCGGGTGTCAACCTAACTGAATTAAAAAGCACCTTAAAAGATAAAAACCAAGAACTTCGGTTTGAACCGCCTGATTATGGTCCTCTTCTTGGTAATCTAGCAGGACAAGGTTCTATTGGTGGTATCATTGGATGCAATCTTTCAGGACCAAAACGTTTTATGGCGGGTGCCGCACGTGATTTCATCCTTGGTGTTGAAGGCGTATCAGGTTACGGACATGGCTTTAAAGCAGGCGGCAGAGTTGTTAAAAACGTCACCGGATATGATGTAAGTAAATTGGTAACGGGTGCCTACGGTACGCTCGCCGGTTTAACCAGCTTCACCCTTAAATTATCCCCATTGGCAGAAGCGGAAATTTCAATCATCGTCCATGGCTTAGATAATGTCGAAGCCATTAAACTGATGTCAAAAATTGCCATTTGTCCCTTTGAAACAAGTGGTCTTGCATATGTACCCGAAAATATTTCAACAAAAAAATCATCCCTTATGGTGGTTAGAATAGAAGGCGTGAGCGCATCGTTAAAAGAACGCACTGATGCCATTTTAAAAATCATTGGCTCCCGGTCATTTGAAATCTGTCAAAGTGAGGAAAGCAAAATCATCTGGAAAGCCATCTGCGATGTTGAGCCATTTAACCCACCAACAAACATTCCTTTATGGAAAATTTCTGTGCCACCATCACAAGCCGCGGATGTAATAGCAAAACATAATCCAGATTTTTATTATTTTGATTGGGCGGGCGGGCTTATCTGGATGTCCTCAAATGATATTCCAAAATTAAAAAGTGGCGCTTTTTGGTTAATTAGAGGTCCCAATAAGGGTCTTCCTTTTACCAATCAAAAAGACCCGGTCACAAAAGCACTGATGCAAAGAGTAAAAAACTCATTTGACCCGAAAAATATTCTTAATCCCAAAAGATTGGGGATTTAATCATGCAAACTCACTTTTCTGAAAAACAACTGAATGAAACCGCCATCGCCGAGGCAGACAAAATCATCAGAAGCTGTGTACATTGTGGATTTTGTACCGCCACCTGCCCAACTTATGTATTACTAGGTAATGAACTAGATAGCCCACGCGGGCGTATTTACCTGATCAAAGAAATGCTGGAAAACGACCGAGCGGCTACAAAGGTTGAAGCAGAGCATATTGATAAATGTCTTTCATGTTTGGCGTGCACCACAACCTGCCCGTCAGGGGTTGATTATATGCATCTTGTTGATCATGCCAGAACACATATTGAAAAAACCTATAAAAGACCCTTTATGGATAGGATGCTTCGCAATATTCTTGCTTTTGTCATGCCGAACCGCGAAATTTTTAAGCTGGCCTTAATCGCATCAAAGATCCTAAAGCCCTTTAAAGGATTGTTGCCAAAAGCTTTCAAACCGATGTTTGACCTTGCCCCATCTGGCAAAGTATCGAAAGAGAAAACACCCGAGCTCACAAAAGCCTCAGGAGAGCGAAAATACCGCATGGGGTTACATGCGGGCTGTGTACAGCAAGTAATAGGAGAGAATATCAATCTGGCTACAGCAGAATTTTTAAAACGTCGCGGAGTGGAACTTATTAATCCACCGCAAATCGGCTGTTGCGGCGCCCTAACGCTTCACCTAGGCAAAGAAAAACAAAGTTTAGAAACCACAAAAGCTTATATCGATGGCTGGATTGAAGAAATAAACAATGAAAACTTAGATGCCATCGTTATCAATACATCTGGGTGCGGTACAACAATCAAAGATTATGGCCATCTGTTTAAAGATGACCCAGAATATACTGATAAAGCCAAGCTCATATCTGCGCTAGCAAAAGACATTACCGAAGTGATTGACAATATTGGTCTTGGAGAAACATCCCTCGAACAGAATTTAACCGTCGCCTATCATTCTGCCTGTTCCTTGCAACACGGACAAAAGATCATCGACATACCCCAAAAACTGCTGGCCGAAGCAGGTTTTACTATAAAAAACATCAACGAAAGCCATCTTTGCTGTGGCTCCGCCGGAACCTATAACATTATGCAGCCAGAGATCGCTACTTCATTACGAGACCGAAAAGTTTCAAATATTGAAAAAACCAAACCCGACATCATCGCCGCCGGTAACCTAGGCTGTATGATCCAAATCGCCTCCGGCACAAATATCCCCATGGTTCATACGATAGAATTGCTCAATTGGGCAACTGGTGGCATCAAGCCCTCAGGCCTCAAATAACCTAATGAATAAACCAAAAAAGAAAATCAATTTACTCTGACCTCTGACCCCCTTGCTTCTAAAGGAAAAGTCGTTACGCAAAGTGCTGCTATAATAAAATTAGTTATTTTTATTATTATTTTCATTTTCTCTTATTCTCTCAATTAGAACCTTTGCTTCCGCATGACCATTCGAACCCATACCATTATTTAAGACCATAACAGTTCCATATTTTTGACCGCCAACAGCTGGTACATATACTGATTGTGTATTTAAAATTGGTTTAGTAGCCATTTTCAACCACCTTAATGCTGTTTTGGTATCGCCAGCAATATAAGCATCTTTTCCCAAAGAATACTGAACATTCTTGTCACCCCCAATAGCAAAACACTTGCGCTGTTCTGTCGATCCCACAGGCAAAGTATCACAGCGAAACCCAATAGAAGTACAGCCAGTGATATTTGCAGATAATATAATTATAAGGATAATGTTCTTCATAAGCTCCCCAATCAATAATTACAATTTTAAATTATTTATATAGTTGGTTATTGTTTTCTTTCCAATAACCAGTTTTCTGCCAGTTTTTCTGCTTCGGTAGTTTGTTCGGTGGACATGCCAGGTGCTAATGATTTTATAATACCTTGTTCTTTAGTTTCATCGGTAGATTTAGTAATTAGAAACCATTTAGTTGCTTCAACTATATCTTGTGGCACTCCATCACCATTTACATACATCATTCCAAGGTTGAATTGCGCTTGGGCATCACCATTATTGGCAGCAAGCAGAAACCATTTTTTAGCTTCTAAAAAATTCACTTTTATTCCTTGTCCAGTTAAGTTCATAAAACCTAATTGGTATTGTGCATTAATATTATTTAAATCGGCGGCTTTCTGAAGCTCTTCTACAGCAATATCATATTCCTTTATGTAAATGGCAACTTCAGCTTTTTCCAAATACTCTCTTCCAATTACATCGTCATCGATTTTTATTGAAATCCCTAAAGACTGTAGTCTTTGTATAGCTTGTTGGTGGTTATTTTGTGCTGCAGATTTAATCCACTTTAAGGATTCAAAATAGTCAATTTCTGTGCCTATACCAAATTGATAAATTGCACCCAGCATATATTGAGATTCTTTTAATCCTTGAATTGCAGCTTTTAGATGCCATTCAAATCCCTCTTTGGGATTAACATCAACACCAATCCCTTGCATGTATTGAATGCCTGCAGAAGCCGCTGCTTTTAAATGACCATTATTTGCTGCCTTTAAATTCCATTTAAAAGCTTCTTTTTCGTTCTTTTCTATATAACGCCCACTGAGTAAATGAGTGCCAAAAATAAACTGAGCTTCAACATGATTGTTTTCAGCAGATTGTTTCAAATAGCTGATAGCTTTATTTGTGTCCTTATTTACACCAAATCCGTCTAAAAACATTGAATGCAATAGATATTGTGCTTCAGAATTTCCTTTTTCCGCTTCAATTACAAACTCTTTAGCAGCGGTTTCAAAGTCTCCACTTTGTACTGCTTCTAAGCCTTTCACTAAGTCTGCAAATAGTAGCTGATAGCTACAGAAATAAATAATGAAAATTTTAAAAAATATATTCATGAGGCCCCACTCAGTTATTTGACATTCATTAATTTAGCAATGCATGAGAGTTTATCAAGTAATCTTTTAATTCTAGGATCGAGGATGGGATCGAGGGATACAATATTAAATTATTTTATCATTTGTAATCAACATCTTAACCCTTTTTCACGTATTATTTCACAGCTACGGTCTAAACCCTCAACTCTCTCTTAAGCATTACACGCCTGAAACAATGCATCGACCAGTTTTTGCGTTTTTAAAGATGCCGTCATAGATCGTTCGGACTGCGCACCGCTAGGATCATTGCAGAGTTTTATGAAACTTTCGATCATATGCAATTTTTGCGATTTTTCGCTTTTGATTTTTATGATTTTCCAATTGTCTGGCTCATCAAGATCCGCTCTTATGGTGTAGCCCAGATCATAATGACCGTCGGAAAAATCAAAACCCTTATTCCAATCAAGGACAAAGTCATCCATTCTGATCATGCCTTTATCACAGACAATATCCAAATCGGTAAGTAGAACACCCGAATTAAAGCCAAAATCGAAGCTGGACATTTTCCCATCTTTAAAAATAACAGCACCTGAGCCGCGAATGATAACGCCCGTATCCGCATCTTTTTCACTAAAGGCTGTCATCTGTTCAATATCCGCGTCTGTATCCAAAAATTCAACAATCGCGCGCATGTTATACCATGCAAGATCACCCACTGAACCGAGCGGTTCTTTTTCGGGGTCAAAACGTATATTATTCTTGTCATCAAAGGGATAATAAAATGTTGTCCTGATTAATTTTGGTGCGCCAATTTCCGCGTGCATGGTTTGTTTTATTTGTGCGCTGCGGGGGCTATGGACAAAATGGGTGCCGTCTAAAAAAGCAACCTTGTTTGCCCGTGCGGCAGTTATAATATTTAAAAGCGATGCTTCATTTTGAAAGGGTTTTTCGGCGAAAACATGTTTGCCTGCATTTGCGGATGCAACCGATATTTCTTCGCGTACCATGGTCGGGGTGGCCACATAAACGGCATCAATCTTATCAGAAGCAATCATATCTTGCCATGTGGCAAAGACATTTTCGATTTTATAATCACTTGCAAACTGGGCCGCACTCTCTTCGCGTCTGCTGGATACCGCGCTAATGACGGCATCCGGTGTTTCGGCGACGGCATCTGCCACCACCCCGGCAATAAAGCCTGATCCTATAATTCCAATTTTTAAAATGTCCCACTCTCCTCTTATTGCATTATCGTGCTGTTGGTTGCAATTATCGTGCTGTTGGTCGCAATTATCATACAGTTTATCGATTTTTACTTGACCATATGGATGCCAAGTTTATCTTTTTACCCGTATATTAGGGAAGAGAATAATGTATAGAAATTATTTTACCATCGCCATAAGAATATTATTGCGCAACAAGTTATTCAGCATCATTAACATTGGTGGACTGACCATTGGCTTAACGGCGGCTTTTCTGATCATTTTATTCGTAAAAAGCGAAATGAGTTACGACCGCTGGCTTCCTTCATATGATAATATTTATACAATTGAAACACTTTCAACACCGCCGGCAAGAGCACCGAAGGTACTTTCCAAAACACCCCTAGAAATTCGCGCCGCTATTGAAAAAGATTTTCGTGAAATTGAAAGTTTTACCCGGTTTTATGCGGGAACATCTCCCATAATAATTGATAACAATAATTTTCCTGAAAAATCCTTCCGTATTGAAGAAACATTTTTTGACGTTTTTCAGTTTCCTTTTAAAGAAGGAAATGCAAAATCGGCTCTTGCCTTAGCTAATACAGCAGTTATCACCGAACAATTAGCCGCCAAATATTTCCCCGGGCAATCTGCGATTGGAAAAACACTGACCGTGGGGGAAAATGATTTTAATATTACAGGCGTGCTGGCTGAATTCACTGGCAAAACACATTTGGATTTTGAAATTCTTCTTTATGATGGTCCCGGCGAGCTCGATATTGATTTCATCGACTGGACATCATCACGCATTTATAGCTATTTTACCCTCATAAAAAGCGGGAATATTGATAGCTTAACAGAAGGTGCGGCAGATTTTTTAAATAGAAATGCGTTTTTTGCACCGGAAAGTTGGCAGGATTATACCCCCAGTGATGTGATGGGACTTTCATTTTTATCTCTACCCGACATTCATTTAAAAGCAAAAGGTACTAATCCTATTAGCCCTAACGGTAGTTCTACTTTGGTTTATGGTTTCATTGCTATCGCCGCGTTAATTATGGTCATGGCCAGTATTAATTTTATCAATTTATCCACCGCTAATTCCAGCACCCGTGAAAAAGAAATCGCCATCCATAAAGTGGTCGGGGCCAAACGAAGTCAACTGATCATTCGTTATTTAACCGAAGCCCTTTCTTTGGTCAGCATTGCTTTCTTATTTTCCTTAATTTTAACTTCTTTATTCGCACCTTTGGTGTTTAACTGGATTGGATTAATTGATGTTGAAGGAACAAAATTGGGATTTGACTTTTTTATAATCGCCGCATCTTCCAGCGTTATAACGGCCCTGCTTGCCGGACTTTATCCTGCCTTTCATTTATCATCAAAATCACTTGCCAGCGCTTTTTCTGGTGGTCGTTCAAACTCACCTAGGGCAGCAAATTTTCGCTTAGGTCTGATATTCTTTCAATATACAATTTCAATTATTCTTGTAATCGCCTCTTGTCATTTTTACTTGCAAACCCGCCTCGCAACAACCATGGATCTTGGCTTTAGCGACGATAACATTGTCAGCTATTGGGGCGTTTCAGGCGCGCCGGACTTTACTTCTCAACAAGCTTTACTCGACCGTGTTAGACAAGTACCCGGCGTATCATCCGTCACACGCATGGCACAAGTTCCCGGCAATAACAGCCAAAATAATGCCACTCTAAAATCCCTTGATACTGATAACTTAAGCGGTAGCACAACCATTCAATCGGTAGCCGCAGATGCAGATTTTGAAAAGACATTAGACATGACCCTACTGGCGGGGCGTAGTTTTGAGCAAGGCCGAACCATTGATAAAATGACCGAAAACAAAGCGACGATTATTATCAATGAACTGGCAAGGTCCGCACTGGGTTTTGCAAATGCTGAAGACGCCATTGGTAAAAGCTTTCAAATGCAGGATTATTCATTCGATCCCATAAATGTTGAAATCATTGGTGTGATGAAAAACGCCCATTTTCAAACCATACATAGCGAACTCAGCCCCTTATTATTTATCAATGCTGATGTTTTTTTCAATGCTATGGTGGTAAAAGTAAACGCAAATAATGCACAGGCCCTGAACGCCATTGATGCAATCTGGCCACAGTATGTTCCCGACGTTGCCGTTTATAAAACTTATCTTACCGATGACCTTGCTGCGCAATATCAAATTGAAACCCGGCAAACCCAAGTATACGGAGGTTTCGCCGCGCTTGCTGTTGTCATTGCCTTCATGGGTATTTTTGGTCTTGCCGCCTTTAATGTGGAACGTCGGACCAAAGAAATTGGTATCCGTAAAGTATTTGGCGCGACGATATTTGACGTGGTGCGGTTATTTGTTTGGCAATTTTCAAAACCTGTGCTTTTTGCCATTATAACAGCATGGCCTCTCGCCGCGTTAATGATCAATAATTGGTTAGAAAGCTATGCTTACCGCATTGACCTCGCGCCCCTAATATTCATAAGTGCCGGTGCAAGCGTCCTTATGATTGCGTGGCTTACCGTCGCCAGTCAAGCCGCAAAAGCCGCCATGGCAAACCCAATACTTTCGTTAAGGTATGAATAAAAAACCCTGAGATTAATATCCTAATATTAAAATCAGAGCGAAAGCCCAATGTCATGTTGCAGAGCATTTACCCCTATGATAGAAGAACCCTCACGGCGGTCCCGTAGCTCAGGTGGATAGAGCGCATGATTCCTAATCATGAGGCCACAGGTTCAAATCCTGTCGGGATCACCAGTTTTCGCTGTTATCTTTCGGTCAGAAACAGTCTCTCCATTTTGTCAACCTATACCTGTTTAGCGCAACTAATTCTCTTGGCTGTGTCTCTATGTATGAGTTTAGTGATGACCAAAAATATGTTGTCACTTTTGCGCCATCTGTTATTTTGATTTGATAATATAAAAAAATGGGTGAAATAATCATGATAAGAAAAATTTTAAAAATATGTGTAATTCTGGCTGTTAGTTATCCGTTAAATCTGTTAGCGCAATCTTCACAAATTGATGGCATAGCCACAATGACAATTAGCACGGCAGACGTTGTCGTCTTTAAGGATCAAACAGGAAAAATATTCGCCAAATCCGGCCTTACGGGAAAGATCATTAACCGATCAAGCGATGCAACCACCACTATTCAGGCAGCGATTAATTCCTTACCGGTTAACGGCGGTAAAATATATATTTCTTCAGGAAGTTACAATTTATCATCCACAATTTACATAAAAAATAAACACGGTGTTCACATAGAAGGTGCGGCAAGAGGAATGCAGAGCGGTGATCAAGCGGGCACCGTATTAAAATCAGACAAAGCCATTGATCTAATTGAAATAAACGGCGAAGAATTTCGTATTTTTGGCGTAACTTTAAGCAATATGTTGCTTTGGGGAACAGGCAGAGACAATGGCAAAGCAGGCATAATGATCAAAGGCACCACGGATGCCATGACCTTTTACAATGTCGGAGCAAACAACCACGGTGTGGGCTTTCATTTGCAAGGTGGTGGAGGAAAAGGCAGCGGCGTTATTGATGCCCCGCAAATTTATTTTTGTGATCCACAGCGCAACGGCATCGGCATACATATTGAACGCAGTCATTATACAAAAATAGTCGGCGGGGAATTTTCCGATAATCTGCAATATGGAATTTTTCTAAAATCCGAAGACCCGGGACACCAACGAATTCAGGGTGTAAAGATCAACAGCATGACCAGCGTACGTAACGGCGAAGCCAATATATATATTGGCAGCAACACCGAAGACATAACCGTATCAGGCGGCAGCGACGTCGGCGGTGTTGTGCGCGGAAGCGGCATCATAATCGCAGGGGAACATGGTGGCAGCGTGCCGACAAATATTATTGTCAGTAATGCCCATTCATATAATAATAAAATAGCGGGTATAAAAATCGGAAATTCAAATCGCGTTCTAATTCAAGGCAATATCATAACTGAACATGACCATTCCGCCGTTGATTTAATAGCCCAGCAACATGGCATACTTATAGAAGATGGCGCAGAGCATGTATTGATTAATGGCAACATCATCGCGGATAATAAAATTGCCAATATCACAGATAATAGCGGGAAAGCGATAATTCAGGGAAATTCACTCCAGCCTTAAATTCATTTATTGTAAACTCACTAAAACACTCTTTTGCAAATACATTAAATGGCTTCATTTGCCTTGACGGGCAACAATATTGAATTTTACTTATATTAGTGATAACGTAACATTTCAAAATCATAAAACCTGATAATAAGGCTGCATCAAAGTCAGAGGTTCCATCGTATCAAAACAGGGAGTTTACATTGAAGAACATTATCATAGAAAGACGTGAATTTATTGCCAAAGTCGGTGGGATGGCTGCATTTACCGCAATGAGTGCGGATGCAGTAGCAGACGAAATTGAACATCAACTTGAAAATAAAATGGCTCAGGCTGAAGCTCAAGAGACACCAGCGGCGCCAGCAGAAAATAACTCTAACCGTAGACGTAATAGTGAATTTCGCCGTGGAGGCGGTCGGTTGTTTAGAGTAAAAGGTGACTTGCCACCAATGCCGGATAAGCCAACATTAATTGATTTCTTTAAATATCGTTTCACAAACAATAGGCATTGTTTCCTTACAGCTCAAAATGCCCTTGATACGGGACAGCCGGAACGAAACGTTATGGCATCACTTCTTCATGATTGTAGTCAGACACTTTGTGTTGCCGATCACGGCTATTGGGGCGGTCAGCTTTTTGAGCCTTATGTCGATGAGCGCATTAGTTGGGCCATTCGCTATCATCAAGCGTTAAGGTTCTTCGCCGACACGGATGCGGGTTATGAGTATCCGGAAATGTATAACCGTATTTTTGGTAATGATTTTGTTCCTGAAGATTACATTTTTCAAGATTATGAAATGGTCAGAAATCACAAATGGTATATGGAAGCTCGCTTGATAACGGTGAACGATCAATATGGTTTTATCGAAGGTACAGAAGTAAGCCTTGATCCTTTCATTGACATCATCGGCCGCAACTTTAAAGAACCAGAAGAAGGTCTTGGATATGACAGTAGCCCGTCTGCCCATATGTGGCGCACATTGATAAATCCGGATCGCGCGCTTTAAGGCGTCAGATCAGTCGTTCAGATTATGTGGTCAAAAAAGGTGTTTTGCGAACGTCTGCGTGTCGCACCGGGTTATTTCAAAGCGGCCTTTATTAAAACATCTGCCGCTGACTTTGCGTTGTTTGATATGTTTTCTGGTCCATTAAGATGAGCGAGCACGATGGCCCCTTCTACCAGGAGCATTAATTGGCGCGCCAACTTGCCAGGATTTTTAGTACCTGCTTGTTCGGCAATGCCAATAACGTAAGTGAGCAGCAATCTTTTATGTTTTACAGAAGCCATATGGATCGGGTTTTCGTGGCTAAGATATTCAGACGAAGCACGAATAAAAATGCAACTTAAAAACCCTTCTTCTTGGAACCATTCACCTAGTACATCGAAAATTGCTG
>JABIPV010000254.1 GCA_018699075.1 Kordiimonadaceae bacterium
AAACAGGTCCCAAACATTTGCAAACTGGCTCCCGCATCACAGGAATTTCACATGGAAGATGTTCACCGTGCTGGTGGTGTCATCGCAATATTAGGTGAGTTGGATAAAGGCGGTTTCATCCACCGTGATTGCCCAACTGTACAAGGCAGGACAATCGGCGAAGTGATTGATTATTTCGATGTAAATCGAAATCCTGCCGATGACGTTGTAGAATTTTATAAAGCGGCCCCTGGAGGTGTAAGAACAACAGAGGCATTCTCGCAGAGCAAAAGATACAATTCGCTAGATCTTGACCGAAAAGAAGGCTGCATTCGTTCGATCGAAAATGCCTATTCACAGGACGGCGGATTGGCGGTACTTCAAGGAAATATCGCTATTAACGGTTGTATCGTAAAATCAGCAGGCGTTGCCGAAGAAAACTTTACTTTTAAAGGCCCTGCTCGTATTTATGAAAGTCAGGACAGTGCTGTTGAAGGTATTACTTCAGGTGAAGTTATAGCGGGTGATGCGGTTATTATCCGCTACGAAGGCCCGCGCGGGGGACCAGGAATGCAGGAAATGCTTTATCCCACGTCTTACCTTAAATCCATGGGATTAGGTACAGACTGCGCACTGATCACCGATGGTCGCTTTTCTGGTGGCACATCAGGATTATCCATTGGTCATGTTTCACCGGAAGCCGCATCAGGTGGCACCATCGCCCTTATCAAAAATGGTGACATTATTGAAGTTGATATTCCAAACCGGGTCATTCGTGTCGATCTTAGTGACGACGAACTTGAACTACGGCGCGACAATATGATGTCACGTGGAAACTTAGCATGGAAACCAACTGAAATTAGAACTCGTGTAGTTTCAAAAGCCTTAAAAGCTTACGGTTTAATGGCGACATCTGCTGATAAAGGCGCTGTGCGTAGTATCGATCACCTGTAAGGAATTAAAATGTCAAAATCTGTTGAATATGAATTCACAAAAGAACTTTATGATAATAAGCCATCTTTTGTAACCAACCTTGAATGTTCGATCACTGGAAAAGCCGATTATAAAGCTGGTGAAATTCATGGGCTTTCCGAAGCAGGACGGCCGCTTCTCGTTCGTTATGATTTAGACAAAATTAAAAATAGTGTCACGAAAGAAGAAATCGAAAGTCGCCCCGGTGGCTTTTGGAAATACCGTGAATTTCTTCCGGTCAATACCGCTGATGCGGTTGCTAGCCTCGGCGAAGTGATGACGCCGCTCGTGCCATTGAAACATTCAGTACCAAAAGGCTGTGATGTCATTGTAAAGGACGAAGGTCGCTTGCCGACGGGTTCCTTTAAAGCGCGCGGTCTTGCCCTTGCAGTTTCAATGGCAAAAGAACTGGGTCAAAATCATCTTGCCATACCTACAAATGGCAACGCAGGTGCGGCCCTTGCTGCTTATGCCAGCTATGCTGGACTTAAGACGACTATACTATGTCCGGACGATACGCCGATTGTTAATATCCGTGAAATTGAATTACAGGGCGGCGATGTTTATACAGTAAATGGTCTGATCAATGATTGCGGTAAAATTGTCTTTGAAGGCAAAGAAACCATGGGATGGGCTGATATTTCAACTTTGAAAGAACCTTATAGAATTGAAGGCAAGAAAACCATGGGCCTTGAGCTTGCCGAACAGTTAGGATGGGAAATGCCCGATGCTATATTCTATCCAACCGGCGGCGGCACTGGATTGATCGGCATGTGGAAAGCTTTTGATGAATTGGAAAAAATCGGTTGGATCGGCTCAAAACGTCCTAAAATGATCGCTGTTCAAGCTGAGGGCTGCGCACCGATTGTTAAAGCTTTTGAAGACGGCGAAGAACATGCACCGCTTTGGGATGATGCCTTTACCCATGCGTGGGGTATTCGTGTTCCCATCGCTGTTGGTGATTTTTTAATCCTGCGCGCTGTACGTGAAAGTGGCGGTTTTGCCATTGCCGTAAACGAACAGCATATTTTCGATTGTCGCGACCGCGTCGCTAAACAAGACGGTTTCCTACTCTGTCCCGAAGGCGCAGCAACCTTCGCCGCATGGGAAATGGCCCTTAAAAGTGATCAAGTGAACAAAGACGATAAAGTCGTGCTTTTCAATTGCGCCACAGGCCTTAAATACCCAATGCCGGATACAAACCAAACAATTGATAAATACCAACCTATTGATTATTCAAAATTTAAATAGGCCGCAAAGTTGACATGATTAATAGCTAGAAATAAATCTAAGGAGAAATAACATGAGAAAAATTCAATTCCTTACTTTGTTAATAGTAAGTATGTTTACCGTCACTGCCTGTAATGCTCAGGAAACGTCAATTTGCCAAGGCGCACTTATCACGATGAACGCAACAGGTGAAATTGAAAGCATACCTGACGTTGCTGAGGTTTTACTTAATGTTAAAAGCCAAGCAAACAACGAAGTATCTGCTCTACAGGATTTATCAAAAAATATCCAAAAAATCATCACTGTTCTGGAAGATTTAAAAATTAAAGATGAAGACATCAGAACAGATTCGATCAGCATACGCCCAGTATTTAACCAGAGAGACCGTCAAGAAATAATTGCATATGCGGGAGCTTCACGGGTTTATTTTAAAACATATGACCTTGAAAAAATTACTGACCTTATGAACGGCGTTATGGCAGGTAGCGATAATTTATTTTCAAATATTACTTATTCGTCAACCGACAAAGAAAGCCTCGAAGATCAAGCGCGTACAAAAGCCTTCCAAAAAGCACAACATAAAGCAAAACTATATGCTGATTTATCAGGAAACAAACTCGGTAGTGTTTGCACGATTACGGAAAATAATGTTCAAATGATGCCACGCCGGATGGATTTGGCAAGACAAGAAACAATGTCCTTAAATAGTGCACCGGCTAATATATCCATTCCTATTAAGCCAGGCAAAATCACAACAACCGCACAAGTGACACTGGTTTACCAATTAGAAAATTAATGTAGTTTATTTGGCTCTTTTAGATAATTCAGCCGTCTATCTATTTCTGAACCCGAAACCAGTGGATTGATGTTGGCTAAATTAACCGGATATTGATCGCCAAAATAATCATTAAAAAGAACTACACTATTAAGCGCTTCTAATACGAGAACAGGTTCGTCCGTATTATTAATAATATCAGCGAGTAATGACTGCGGGTCACTTACGCCTAGTAAACCTACATATTCAGCGGCCCTAAGTCGTACTCTCATAGAACGATCCTTTATAAGAGGCTGAATAGCGATTTCAATATCAATTGCCTGCTGCCCAAAAGAAGCCGCGGCTGTTATGGCCCACATTCTTATGGCTTCAACCTCGGACGACAGCGCTTGCAATATTTTCGGCTTGGCATCGCCGTAATTTAAAAGCGCATAATCAGCTGTTTCTATTATACTGGCAATTTCTTGTTCATGGGATTGCCCAAACGCTACGGCATTTTTAAAGACATCGTGCTTTATTAAATAACTCTCTGAATAAAAGCTCAAATCTGGCAGGCTTTTCACTTTTTGTTGCAGTCTCTGTCTTAGATCTGACAACACATCTGCATATGCGGGATCACTTGCCAAATTTTTGACATTAAATGGATCGCTTTCGACATCATATAAGGCTTCCACTTTCTTGGGTTGATGAAACTGTTTTTGAACATCATTTAATTTATCCGCTTTATAAAGATCCCGCCACTCTGTGAAGGCAAGCATTCGATACCTGTAATTATTCTGTAAACCATCCGGTAAAAAAGGTTGATAGTTACGCATATAAAGAAACTTTCCTTTGCGAAGTGTTCGCACCAGATCATACTTTTCATCAAAGCGGTCCGCATAGCTAAACGTTTGATCGCGGGCGTCAACGTCGACCATATTGACCTTAGGACCCAAAAAGGGTTTGCCGTCCATCGCAGCAGGGGTCTCTATACCCGCTAGCGCAAGTAATGTGGGTCCGAAATCAACAAATTCAACAAATCCTGTAATGGTTTGGTTTGCATTTGCATCAACCAGATGTTTAAAATTTTCTGGAACGCGAACTACAAGCGGCACATGGACACCATCGTCATAAGCATATCCTTTGCTGCGTGGTAAAACGCCACCGTGATCACCAAAGTAAAAAACAAATGTATCTTCGAGCAAGCCATCTTGTTCAAGTTTTTCAATTGTTTTTCCCACCAAGGCATCAATTTTTTCAATTTCATCAAGGTATTTGGCGTGCGTATAACGGGCTATTTTAGTATCGGGCATATAATCCGCTAATTTTACGGTCGCGGGATCATGTCGTGTTTTTTCAATTTCAAATGTATCACGGTCAAAATGAAGACTACTTTCATGGGACCCTCCATGTGTTTCCATATGAAAAAAAGGCCTTTCTTTACTGCCTCGCTCTCGCCATGTAGCCGTAGAAGACGAATTATGCCAAACATTTTCATCCACATTTACATTATAATCTGTTTTCGTATTATTGGACGTATAATAGCCTGCTTTCGCCAAATACATCTGAAACATTTCCAGATTTTCTGGCATCTCTGCTTTTTCTAATTTTCTGTGATATTGAGTGCCGATGCGGGGGCCATAGCTACTGGTTGCCAAAGTAGTTCGGGCAACTGAACAAACAGGACTATTTGAAAAAGCATTCTTAAAAGTGAGGCCGTTTTGAGCCATCATTTCAATATTAGGGGTTTTCGCACCGCCTTCAAAAAAATGATCTAAATAATGAAGCGAGTTATCTTCTGAAATTATCCAAACAAAATTTGGCGTGCGCTCATCAGCAATAGCAATTGAGTTAACAAAAAACGATAGCAGCATTGAGAGTAGAATAATCAAAGGAAAACTATATTTATAACTCATCGAAATACCAATCTTTATATTCAGTTAAATCCTATCTAAAACAATAAAGCTATAATCATGACTGTCTTTTTCACCGGCCTTATGTCGATCGGATGAATATTCAAGCCAATCTTTTGCATCCAGTTCTGGGAAATATGCGTCGCCTTCTATTTCAGCATGAATTCGGGTTAAGTAAAGACGGTCTGCTTGGGGTAAACATAAAGCATAAATTTGCGCCCCGCCAATCACCATTATTTCTTTAAGTCCTTTCGAACCTGCCATTCCCTTTGCGACGTCAAGCGCCATATCGACACTATGAGCCGTAATGACGCCATCAACAACGAAATTAGTATCCCGTGTAATGACAATATTCACGCGGCCTGGCAAAGGCTTTCCAATTGATTGAAAGGTTTTTCGACCCATAATAATTGGTTTATTCATGGTGATTTTCTTAAAATATTGAAGATCAGATGATATTTTCCATGGCATATCATTGTCTTTGCCGATCACGCCATTTTCCGTTGCAGCGACAATAAGCGACGTTTTAATCATTATACGGCCACCAATCCCTTAATATGTGCATGGGCCTCGTAATTTAGCAGCTCGAAATCTTCAAACTTAAAATCAAAAATACTTTTAACGTCTGGATTAATTGCCATTGTCGGCAGTGGCAAAGTATCCCGGCTTAACTGTAAATCAATTTGTTCCATATGATTTAAATATAAATGAGCATCGCCAAACGTATGGACAAAGTCACCTACTTCAAGGTCACATACCTGTGCCATCATCATGGTCAGAAGCGCATAAGAAGCAATATTAAAAGGCACCCCTAAAAATACATCAGCACTTCTTTGATATAGCTGGCAGCTTAATTTGCCGCCGGCCACATAAAACTGAAACAGGCAATGGCACGGCGGCAACGCCATATGATCCACATCGGCCACATTCCACGCACTTACTATAAGGCGGCGGCTGTCTGGATTATTTTTTATCATATTCACAAGACCGGTAATTTGATCAACGGTTTCACCGTTTGGCATTGGCCAAGACCGCCATTGATGTCCATAAACTGGGCCAAGGTCACCCTCTTCATCTGCCCATTCGTCCCAGATTCGAACGCCATTATCTTGTAAGTATTTAATGTTGGTATCGCCGGCTATGAACCATAATAGTTCATGAATAATAGATTTTAAATGCAGTTTTTTTGTAGTGACCATCGGAAAGCCATCAGCAAGGTTAAAACGCATTTGATGACCAAACACACTTTTGGTCCCCGTTCCCGTACGGTCTTCTTTTTTGGTGCCTTCATCGCGAATGCGGCGGGCAAGGTCAAGATATTGTTTCATATGGTCTCATCATCGTATTTCTTAAAGATAATACATAGATTGCATAAATAATTGATCAAATCTATTTAAATTTTAAGCTTTAGCACTTATATATAACGAGTCGGGTAACCGACTACGGCAATAAACTGATATATGGAATAAACGTTACGGACCCGGGGGCGGTACCCGGCGCCTCCACCATTACCCTAA
>JABIPV010000140.1 GCA_018699075.1 Kordiimonadaceae bacterium
GATGTTTTTATAAAATATTCGTTGAAATAGATGATTTTAGCCAATCGCGGGGTCTGAATCAGTAATAGTTTAGGCCTCAGAAATTAATACACAATCAGTTGGTTGTTCTGAAATAATTTAGAATAATTGGCTTTTTGGGAGGAAATATTAGATATGAAAAATTTATTACTCTTATCTGCTAGCTTTTCTACTCTTGCAATTGCCGCTCCGGCTCTAGCGCAAGATGCTGGACAAGACGCAGATACAATCACAGTTATCGGCTCTCGTGTGGCTGGTCGTACGGCTCTAGAGTCGAACGTACCTGTTGACGTGATCCAAGCTAGTGAACTTGCTCAAACACCATCTTTCGACATGAAAGATGCTATGAAAGCTGTTTCACCATCATTTGATGCTGAACGTAACCAAATCTCCGATGGTGCTACATACATGCGTGTGACTCGCCTTCGTGGTCTTAACGCTGGTGAAGTTATCGTTCTACTTAACGGTAAACGTGTTCATCGTAATGCTATTTTGATTGGCGGCTACCAAGCTGCTGACTTGGGTGCATTCTCAATCAACTCTCTGAAATCAGTATCTGTTCTTCGTGATGGTGCTGCTGCTCAGTATGGTGCCGATGCGGTTGCCGGTGTTATTAACTTAACAATGGACGATTCAGAAGGTATTTCAGGTAGTGCACAATACAGTAAGTATTATAAAGGCGACGGCGCAGCATATACAGTAGCTTCTAAAGTTGGTATCAGTCTTGCTGATCGTGGTTTCTTAACTGTTACTGCAGCTTACTCACATGCTAATCCTACACAACGTGGTCAAGGCCATAAAGTAGCTCAGTACCATATCGATCAAAAACTTCCTGGTTATGAAAACCTTGATGCTCTGACTGACCGTAAAGTTGGTATTTCTGAAACTACTAACTTCAACATCACTTGGAACGGTGCAATGGAGGTGGGAGAGAATTCTGAGATTTATTTCTTCGGTAACTTCCATAACAAAAACCTTGATGAGTTCTTTAACTATCGTCCAGCTCTACCAGCATCATATGCTAACACATATGAATCAGCTGCTGATCAAGCAACACGTGTTAGTGCTGCGATTGCTGATGGTAAAACATTGTGGGATACTACAGGCACAATTGGCGCAACTGAATATGAAGGTAGATTGCTACATAGTATTACACGTACTAAAGTCATGGCTGATAACCTAAACAACGGTCAAAAGCAAGGTCACAGTTCTGCATTTGATTATACTGGTCAAACAATGGACTCAATGGATGCAAACCTTGGTGTAGCTAACGCTAAACGTTTCTATCATTTAGCACAAGACGGACCACTTTCTTCGTTCGATCCAACAGGTACTTATACGGATAACACTGCTACTCATGCAGGTGGTGATTTCCATAGAGCTACAGCTCAAAACGCAGCATTAGCTGCACGTGGTCTAACATATATTGGCTGTACTCCAGCTGACGGTTACCAATGTGCTACTGATGGTGGTTCATTCGAGCCTAGAAACCTTACAGATAAAAACAATGGTTTCACACCTGACTTCTTGATCTATGGTCAAGATGTTGCTGCATATGCAGGTATTCGTGGTGATTTTGATAATGGTATTGGCTATGATCTTTCAGGATCTATCGGTCGTAACCGTATCAACTACTTCGATAACGACACAATCAACGGTTCATTAGGTGCTCCTGTAGCAGCTGGTGGTGAGTCAATTAACTATGCTGCGGCTCAAACTGACTTCTACGCTGGTTCACTTGTGAACATCGAGCGTTCAGTTGGTCTTGACCTTACATACGAAGTTGAAACAGATGTTGTTGAAGCTCTTAACATTGCCGCTGGTGCTGAATATCGTTCAGAACAGTATTACAATGTTATGGGTGAAAAAGCATCATGGCAAACTGGCCCATTGGTTGATCTTGGTATTGGCTCAAATGGTTTCCAAGGTTATGATCCTGGACAAAAATTCGATGCTAGCCGTCACAACACAGCTCTATATGTAGATATTGATACTCAAGTTAATGAAGCTCTTAACATTGCTGTTGCAGCACGTTACGAAAACTTCTCTGACTTTGGTGACAACTTCTCATGGAAAATCGCTGGTCGTTGGCAGGCTGTTGAAGATCTATTAGCCATCCGTGGTGCTGCGTCAACTGGTTTCCATGCTCCATCAATTGGGCAGATCAACCAAATTAACGCTGGTACAGGTTTTGACCAAGGTAACCAAACTTACTCTGCTAGGTTCCCTGCAAGTCATCCTGCTGGCGTAATTTTTGGTGCTAAGCCACTTACACCAGAACTAGCTAAGAACATCTCACTTGGTTTCATCTTTACACCAGGCGATAACACCAACATTACTGTTGATGCGTTCCAAATCAAGCTAGCTAACCGTATCAGAACTTCTAAACAGTTCAAAAGATCATCAGCTGAGAATGCTCCTTTATTCCAGCAAATCGAAGATCTTGGTACTGTGAACGGTGCTGCTGACTTTACCCAAGTTAACTTCTTTACAAACTCAATGGATACAACAACAAAAGGCGTAGAAATTGTTGGTACACATAACATTGAATTTGATGACAGTAGCTTGAAATTGGTATTAGCTTATGCTTACTTACAAACTGACGTAACTAAGTATGATGCGTTTACAACTAACTTAAGAACAGTGTTTAACCAAGGACATGATGTACCGCCGCATAAAGCGACATTTACGGCTACATACAACATGGATGCTTGGACAATCACTGGACGTGCTCGTTTTAACGCAACACGTCAGTCTGACCGTGGCTTCGATGCTACAACAGGACTTGCTAATGGTGGTAACGATGGTAACCGTCGTATCGATTCAAACCCTGGTAAAACGTTCTTCGATCTATCTGTAAACTATGACGTTGATGATCAATTCTCCATCACTGTTGGTGCAGATAACATCTTTAACACATACCCAACTGAGCAGTTCGATCTTGTTCAGTTCTCAGGTGCAAACGGGTTCCCATACCTGATTGACCCAGGTTTTGATTATCAAGGTGGTTCTTACTACGCTAAAGTTTCAGCGAAGTTCTAATCATTTAGAAGTGTGAGTAACTTCGGTTACTCACATTTTGATAGCTATAAAATTAACCCCTCATCTCTTCGGAAGTGAGGGGTTTTTTTATTGCAGAAGTTTATAATAAAAGAAGATGTTTATTATTGATTGCCTGATAACTTTGCAAAGTCTGCTGCCGTACGGCCATCATCAGATTTTAAATCCCTGTCCGCACCGCCTTCAATCAATAATTCAATGATTTCGTCATCACCAAGTGCACTTGCCGACATCAGTGGTGTAAAACCACCCATCATTCGCATATTTAAATCCGGTTTAAAAGGAAGCAATACTTTTACCACTTTCAGATGACAACTGGCTACAGCACTTTGCAAAGCCGTGAGGTCACTTCCGTTCATGGCAATTTTATCAATATCCGCACCGTTATCAAGAAGAAGCTGCGCCACATCCGCCTGACCAAAATAACTAGCAACATGTAAGGCTGTAAAGCCATCACCGCTAAATTCATGAACAACTTTTGCGTCGGTCGCGAGAATATGTGAAATTTGACCTACCCCACCAAGAGCAGCCAAATCATATATATCCAGTTCAGGTTCATATGAAAGCAGAGCTTCTGTTATTTGAGGTTTATCAATATATAAGGAAAAGAGTACCGCGGACATACCGTCATTACTTCGACATGAGGCAAGTGAGACATCCTTTTCTATAATTTTCTTTAATGCATCAACGTCAGCAACATCAATGGCTTTAAAAACATCATCGCGCATTATTTAAAGTACCTTATAATTATTGAGACCCATATTGGCCAGTTCATCTGCGCGTTCGTTTCCTTCATCGCCGCTATGGCCTTTTACCCAACACCATGAAATATCATGTCTTTTTACCGCTTGATCAAGGGCTTGCCATAGGTCTGCATTTTTAACCGGCTTTTTTGCTGCCGTGCGCCAACCGTTTTTCTTCCAATTTTCTATCCACTTGGTAATACCGTCTTTAACGTAAGTACTATCCGTATGAAGTGTCACAGCGCAAGATTTCTTTAACGCGTTTAAGGCTTCGATTGCGGCGGTGAGTTCCATGCGATTATTGGTGGTTTCAAACGCACCTTCCATGATTTCTTTTTGATGGTCATCATATATAAGTAACGCCCCCCAACCGCCGGGTCCCGGGTTGCCAGAACAGGCACCATCCGTATAAATTATAATTTTTTTCATGATTATTTATCCACACCGTAATCAGAAACAGAGTTTATATTTTGATGAAATTTTAACATACTAAGATATTCAAGCGGGTCTTTGGTTTTCACGAGCGCCCCTTCAACACGGTTTAGCCAATCATACAAACGGGTCAGCAAAAAGCGAATTGAGGCACCCCGACATAAAAGCGGTAAAGCACTGAGCTCCTCATCACTTAACTTTCTGATTTGATTATACCCTTTGATAATAGCGGAGGCTTTTTTCTTATCAAAAGACTTCCCCTTTTCAAAACACCATGAATTTATACACACAGCGACATCATAGACAAGCATATCATTGCAGGCGAAATAATAATCAATTAAGCCCGAAAGCTGGTTATTTAAAAAGAAGACATTATCGGGGAAAAGATCTGCGTGTATAATTCCGCTAGGAAGATTGTTTGGCCAATTTTGTTTTAAAATATCCATTTCAGAATGAATTATTTCACTTAAACCCAGCAGACATTCATCAGCACGCGCCTCACAAGAGGCCGCCAGTTTAATCCAGCCTTCTAAGGAGAGATCATTAGGACGTGATAAGGTAAAGTCCTCTACAGCTAGATGCATTTGGGCAAGTGCTTTGCCGAGTTGTTCACAATTCTGTACGGTCGGATCACTAATGGATAATCCATCGAGAAAACTAATGAGTGCGGCTGGTCGACCACATAACTCTTTCAAAATATTACCGTTTTTATCTTCTATTGGCGTTGCGCAATTAATCCCTTTATGGGCAAGATGATCCATTAATCCAAGAAAAAATGGCAAATCATCCGCATCAACACGTTTTTCATAAAGGGTGAGAATAAAATTACTCTGCGTGGTTGAAAGTAAATAATTTGAGTTTTCAACCCCTTCAGCAATCCCTTTAAAAGAGACCACTTCACCCACATCATATTCCGAAATGAACGCGGCAATATCATCGGCACTAACGATTGTGTATACGGCCACGGCTAATCATCCTTCAATAATATGGCTGGAACTTTAAATGTCACATTTTCTTCTGTAGTTAAAACCTGTTCCATGGAAATATCAAATCGTTTTTTAAAAGTTTCAATGACTTCTTCTACTAATATTTCAGGCGCGGATGCTCCGGCGGATATTCCCACAGTTTTTACACCTTTAAACCAATCCCATTTTATTTCAGAGGCGCGCTGAATTAACATTGAACGACAGCCCCCTTTTTGAGCCACTTCCACAAGTCGCCGCGAGTTTGAACTATTGGGTGCACCGATAATCAAGACCACCTCTACCTTTTCAGCTAATGCTTTTACGGCATTCTGCCTATTAGTTGTTGCATAACAGATGTCTTCTTTCTTCGGATCTTTTATTGAAGGAAATTTATTTTTTAGCGCCGCAATGATTTCTGAAGTATCATCCAGTGACAACGTGGTTTGTGTAATGTAGGCAACGTTGTCTGAACTATCCAATTCAAGCTTATCAACATCTTCTGGGCCTTCCACTAAATGAATTGCCCCTTGCTCAAGTTGCCCCATTGTACCGATCACTTCTGGATGACCTTTATGGCCGATCATGATAATTTGTGCCCCTTGGCGGTCATATCGTTCTGCTTCACGGTGAACCTTGCTTACCAGTGGACAAGTGGCATCAATATAAAGCATTTCGCGACTAATCGCTTCGTTTGGTACTGATTTAGGCACACCGTGCGCCGAGAAAACCACTGGTTTATCAGAAGGCACTTCATGAAGTTCATCGACAAAGATCGCCCCCCTATTAACTAGTCCTTCAACAACATATTTATTATGAACAATTTCATGGCGCACATAGACGGGCGCACCATATTTTTCCAAAGCCATTTCAACGATGTTAATCGCCCGGTCTACACCCGCACAAAAGCCACGGGGGTTGGCGATGTATAAATTCATATTTTTATCAGTCATAAGATGATCTTATACACATTAATTAATAAAATTCAAACGCACTAAATCAATATTGTGGATTTAATCCACCCACGCAATTGACACATAACACATAGGCATGCTGCGGATCATTCATGATTGAAAATATTGAGAGTTTCTCAGTAATTTTTTTCATTAGCACTTGTTCTGGTCTTTCACTAAAACTACGCGCTAAATTTGCCATCTGTCCTTGGTTTTCAAAAAATTTGGCTATTAACTGCATTTGAAATGGTACTTTATCTTCCCAATGCCTAACTTTATAATTCTCTAGTTTCGCCATGGTCGCTGCCGAATTAATAGCCTGATCAATATTGCCAAGATGATCGACAAGGCCGATCTCTTTTGCTTTTAAACCCGTCCATACGCGTCCTTGAGCAATTTCATTAACATCGCTGGTCGTCATATTGCGCCCTTCCGCAACAATATTCAAAAACCTTTGATAGCCATTTTCGATATTACTTTGGATGATATTTTTTAATTTTTGCGGTAAGGGTTTATATAGTGGTGCTGAAGAAAGCGATGTGGTTCCGACACCATCAGTAGTGATGCCAATAGCCGCCAAAGTACCTTCAATATTCGGTATAGCGCCGAATATGCCAATTGAACCAGTAATAGTCGTCGGACTTGCCCAGATTTCATCGGCGTTTGCAGAAATCCAATAACCGCCGGATGCTGCTACGGATGCAAATGATGCTATAATAGGTTTTCCAGCCTTTTTTAATAGAAGTACTTCTTGGCGAATGAGTTCAGATGCAAAAGCACTTCCCCCCGGACTATCGACGCGAAGAACCACCGCTTTCACATTTTTATCAAGCCGTGCTCCACGAAGCTGCCTTGAAAGCGTATCGCCACCAACTGTTCCTTGAGGCATATTTCCATCCATTATGGCGCCACTAGCGTAAACTACGGCAACAATATTTTTACCCCGTTCTAAATCACCCATATCAAATTTCGATGCTAAATAATCTGCAAAGTTAATTTGGTTTATCTCTTTCTTGCCGTTGCCTTTTCCAACCAGGCTTTGCAAATATTCCACCCATTCCGCTCTGGTCTTAAGGCCATCAACAAGTGAATTTTCAAGTGCAAGTTTACCGAAATCACCACCCAAATTGATGATTAATTGATCCGCGTTTTCAATCCCGTCTCTAATGACATTTTCTTCTAAATTTCTTTGTTTAGAAATTTCTGAAATATATTGATCCCATAAACCTCCATATAGCTCGAGACTGGCTAATCGAGCTTCGTCTGACATGTCACTGCGAATGAAAGGTTCCATCGCCGATTTAAATTTACCAACTCTGAAAAGCTGAACTTCGGCTTTAACTTTTTCTAAAAAGCCCTGATAATAATTTTGGTAAGATCCATAACCATATAAAAGTACAGAACCTTGCGGGTGCATGTATATCTCATCAGAAAAACTACTTAATAAATATGCTGACTGACTATAAAGGCTGCCATACGAAATGACTTTTTTACCGCTTTGCTTAAATTCTGTAATTTTTTCACCAATATAATGAAGCTTTGAAGGATATGCCCCTGCAAAATTCTTAAAATCCAGAACCAGAACTTTTATGTCATCATCTATTGCCGCAAGCTCAAGTGCTTTTGTCACATCCCGCAAACGGGTGTTTGAGCCAATTTTACCAGCTAATAGTTGTTCATATGGATCACTACTGAAAGTTTCTTGCTCTACAATTAGACCTTTAAAATTGAGAACTAAGGCGCTGTTTTTTACTTTAAACTCATTATCGGACGAATCAATAAACATGCTTTCAAATATAATGCCCGAAAAAAGAAGTAAAATTATTAGAAAAAGAAATGTTCCCACAAAAGATTGTATCTTTTGAATAAATTTCCAAAACGATTTTATAAAACCCATCTAAGCCTCTCAGTAATAATTTTCTATCTAAAACAACCTATTACATTGTGACTTTATAAACACTTAATATCAACGAATAAATTTTTCGTACTTATAATATTACTGTGATTGACTATTTAATCATTTTTCTTATGATGGGCACTGCTATTTTCTTTGCGGGAGAGACTAATTTAGTCATTGAAAACTGAATTTGGCGCCGAAGGAGCAACCGCCCCGGAAACTCTCAGGCAAATGGACCGCTAAGAATATGAGCACTCTGGAAAGTGAGGATTATATCCTCCGCCGACGGGGTAAGCCTAAATATTAGGTCAAATCTCTCAGGCATCAATGACAGAGGGGGCACCGAAGACACGGGTTTGCGTGTCTAAAGTGCTAACTCTGGAGAAAATTGATGAGTGCCGATGATAGTAATTTATTAAAGACACCCCTTCATTCACTACACGAAGAACTTGGCGGAAAAATGGTTCCTTTTGCAGGATACCTTATGCCCGTTCAATATCCTCTTGGTGTAATGGGGGAACATAACCATACCCGTGAAAAAGCCGGTCTTTTTGACGTTTCCCATATGGGACAAGTGGTCATTATGGGTGAAAATGCCGATATATGGCTGGAAACTCTTGTGCCCGGTAATATTGTTGACTTAAAAACCAATCGTATCCGCTACACCATGTTTACCGATGATAATGGCGGCATTTTAGATGATTTAATGATCACCAAACGTGAAAACGATATTTTTATGGTCGTTAATGCTGCATGTAAAGAACAAGACATCGCCCATATGCGTAAACACCTTCCCGATCATCTAGAACTCACTGAACTTAACGATCGTGCGCTTGTTGCTTTACAAGGCCCAATAGCCGCTGAAGTACTGTCTAGGTTTGCCACAGGGGCGGACCAAATGGACTTTATGTCTTATGCAGAGGTTGAAATTTGCGGTGCTGCGTGTTTCATAAGTCGCTGTGGTTACACAGGTGAAGACGGTCATGAAATATCAATCCCTGCTGATAAAGCCGACGAAGTATGTAGAGCTATATTAAATGAAGCGGAAGCCGAAGCTATAGGTCTTGGTGCAAGGGACAGTCTTCGCCTAGAAGCAGGGCTTTGCCTTTATGGGCATGACATCACAACCGAAACAACTCCTATTGAAGGCTCACTTATTTGGTCAATCGGTAAACGTCGCCGTGAAGAAGGCGGCTTTCCAGGCGCGGAAATAATTCTGAATCAAATCGCAACTGGTAAAATTACACGCAAACGGGTTGGTATTCTACCGTCTGGACGCGCCCCTGCCCGTGAAGGTACCGTTATTTTAGACGCCGATGACAATCCAATAGGTGAAATCACTAGTGGCGGCTTTGGCCCTACATTTGGTGCGCCTATTGCTATGGGATACGTCACAACAGAAAATGCCGCAAATGGCACAGAAATTTTCCTTCAAGTAAGGAAGAAAAAAATGGACGCAATAGTAGCGGCAACGCCGTTCGTTCCACAACGATATTACAGAAAACAAAAATAGAAGGGATCAATTATGACAACTTATTTCTCAGAAGACCACGAATGGATTAGCATTGACGGTTCAACAGGCACCGTCGGCATCACAGAATACGCGCAAAATGCCCTAGGCGATATTGTGTTTGTAGAAGTACCAGAAGTCGGCGACGATTTTGCCAAAGGCGATGAAGTTGCCGTGGTTGAATCCGTTAAAGCAGCATCAGAAATTTATTCCCCCGTTAGCGGCGAAATTGCCGAAGTTAATGGCGAATTAGAAGATAATGCAGCTCTTGTAAATACATCACCAGAAATAGACGGTTGGTTTTTTAAAATTACTATTTCAGATGACAGTGAACTTGAAGGACTGATGAACGCGGACGGATATAAAGCGTTTACAGCAGGCCTTGAATAAAAAAATAATAAATAAGGTATAAACCAAATGCGTTACTTACCCCTTACTTCCGATGATCGGGCAGAAATGCTTGAAAAAATCGGTGTGGATAACGTCAATGACTTGTTCGTTGATGTGCCCAATCATGCCTTACTTAAAGGACTGGTTGATCTTCCTCTTCATATGACAGAAATGGAAGTTGAGCAAAATTTTGCCGCTTATTCCTCCAACTGTATTGCTGCCGGAGATGTTCCTTTCTTTGTTGGTGCAGGTGCTTATCGTCATCATGTGCCCAGTAGTGTGGATTATCAAATTCAGCGTGGTGAATTCCTAACGGCCTATACACCCTATCAGCCAGAAATTTCCCAAGGTACACTGCAAACACTTTATGAGTTTCAATCTCAAGTGGCCCAAATCACCGGGATGGATGTGGCCAATGCATCTATGTATGATGGCTCAACGGGTTGCGGTGAAGCGGCACTAATGGCGTGTCGGGTAACCCGTAAAAAACGTATCGTCGTCAGTGGCAATTTACATCCGCAATATATAGACGTGGTCAAAAGCATAACAAATTTTACCGAAAGTGTTGTGGCGGCCAATGACCCCACCGTAAACCAGTCGGAAAACTTACTTGATCAGGTAGATGATCAAACGGCATGTGTGATTGTTCAAAACCCAGATTTTTTTGGCAATATTAATGATTTCACAGCCCTTGCAGATGAACTTCATGCGAAGAAAGTTTTGCTAGTTGTAGTTACCACAGAAATTGTCGCCCTCGGCGCGATAAAATCACCCGGTGAAATGGGGGCTGATATTGTTGTTGGTGAAGGTCAATCAATTGGTAACGGTCTTAATTATGGTGGTCCTTATGTCGGATTATTTGCCACACGTCAAAAATATATTCGTCAAATGCCGGGCCGCCTTTGCGGAGAAACAGCCGACGCCGACGGGAAACGTGGTTTTGTGCTGACACTTTCCACACGCGAACAACATATTCGCCGTGAAAAAGCCACTAGTAACATATGTACAAATGCAGGGTTATGTACCCTCGCCTTTACCATTCATATGACATTGCTCGGTGAAAAAGGATACCGCCATTTGGCTAAACTCAATCATTCTTATGCGGTTAAATTGGCAGGTAAATTAAAAGGCATTGCTGGCGTTGAAGTATTAAACAAAACATTTTTCAATGAATTTACCGTACGCCTTAGTAAAAATGCGGCGGACGTTGTTGAGGCACTTGTAGAGCATGATGTGATTGCTGGACTGCCCGTATCTAGGCTTTATCCTGATAAACCGGACCTCGCAAATGACTTAATTATTGCCGTTACAGAAACATCGTCAGAAGACGATATGAATATTTTAGCCGCTGAACTTAATGAGGTGCTGTCATGTTAAACAATCAAGGACGCCCAACCGGGATCGAAGGTATTGCAAACCCTGATATGGCCGATTACCAAAGCTTCTCAGGAAGCCGTGGATTAGAGCAGGAAGAGTTACTTATCTATGAAATTGGTGATACTACCCGCACTGGCGTAGATTTTCCTGAAGTAGAAGAATTTAAAAGTTGCCTTGGTGGCGTGGAACGTGACGCAGAAATCGGTCTTGCTGGTCTTTCTGAACCGGAAGCCATGCGCCATTATACGCGCTTAAGCCGTAAGAATTATGCCATTGATATGGGACTTTATCCGCTTGGATCGTGTACCATGAAGCATAACCCTCGCCTTAATGAAAAAATGGCCCGACTTCCGGGCTTAAGTGACATTCATCCATTACAGCCAATCAGTACGACACAGGGAGCTCTTGACCTTATTGATACATTGGCCCATTGGTTAAAAACATTAACAGGTATGCCAGCGGTTGCCATGTCCCCCAAAGCAGGTGCCCACGGTGAACTTTGTGGGTTAATGGCTATTCGTCAAGCACTTCAAGCCAATGGCGACGAGCGTTCAATTGTTCTGGCCCCTGAATCAGCCCACGGTACTAATCCTGCAACAGCTGCACTTTGTGGATATAAAGTAAAAGATATTCCTGCAACACCAGAAGGTCGCGTTGACGTAGAAGCCATGAAAGCGGCACTTGGGCCGGATGTTGCGGCAATTATGGTGACCAATCCAAATACATGCGGATTATTTGAAAATGAAATCATTGAAATGGCCGATGCTGTTCACGCAGCAGGTGGTTATTTTTATTGTGACGGTGCAAATTTCAATGCAATCGTTGGCAAAGTTCGCCCTGGCGATCTTGGTGTCGATGCCATGCATATTAACTTGCATAAAACATTCTCTACCCCCCACGGTGGTGGTGGACCGGGTGCGGGCCCAGTTGTGCTTTCAGAAGCACTTGCCCCCTTTGCACCTATCCCATATGTCGTCGCCGGCGAAGAAACATTTGATCTTGTGGAGCATGATACCACGGGTAAAAGTTTTGGCCGCATGACCGCCTTCCATGGTCAAATGGGCATGTTCACTCGTGCTCTTGCTTACATGATGTCACACGGTGCCGACGGCCTCGCCCGCGTTGCAGAAGACAGTGTTTTAAATGCAAACTATATCCTCGCGTCACTTAAAGATGTGATGTCTGCTAGTTTCGAAGGACCCTGCATGCACGAAGCCTTGTTTGATGATCGTTTCTTAAAAGATACGGACGTCAGCACGCTTGATTTTGCCAAAGCAATGATCGATGAAGGTTATCACCCAATGACCATGTATTTCCCACTTGTGGTACACGGCGCGATGCTGATTGAACCAACGGAAAGTGAAAGCAAACAGTCGCTTGATCAATTCATCGGTACAATGCGTCACTTGGTGGATAGAGCGAAAAACGGCAGGGCTGACCGCTTCACA
>JABIPV010000388.1 GCA_018699075.1 Kordiimonadaceae bacterium
CCAGATGCATATATTTTTCCGTTTTCATCCTTGATCTTACCCTCTGAAACCGCAAGTCTGCGAGATTTATTAATAATTTGTCCTTCTGCGATCAACTCTTTATGAAGTGGAATTGGGCGGATCATTTTAACATTCAAATTAATGGTCGTATATTTGACGCCCGGCTCTAACACAGATTGAACAGCGCAGCCGGTGACTGTGTCTAATACCGTCGCACTAAAGCCGCCGTGAACACCCCCCATCGGATTCAAATGGCGCTCGTCTGCCGTGACCAAAAACCTTACCAACCCTTCTTCCGCATGGATCAGTTCCGATGGCATTGTATCAGCCATTGAAGCTTTAGGAATATCGCCCGTCATCATTGCCTTTAATAATTCTAGCCCTGTCTTTTCGTTTAATGACATGAGTTTCTCCATCAATTGAAGTCATAAAAAGGCAGCTTACAATAAGCTGCCTTTTTATTTTAATGTAAATTTAATTTATTTTTTATAATCAACATCTACCGTTGCCGCCATATAAGCGAACATTGCATATATCGCCGCATTATGAGTAATGGCCGGCATATCTACTTTGTCCAAAGTATCATTTGGTGTGTGATGGAAATCAAAATAATTAGTCGGTTCCATACCAAAATTAATCGCCGGCATCCCTGCATTTCCAAGCGCAGACATATCAGATTGACCTTTTGCAGAGTTGGTCATCAAAGTAGAGACACCATAAGGGGCAAACACTTTACCCATTTCCCTAACCACATTAAGGGAAGTAGAGCCAACGCCTGGCGCGAAATTAATTATTCTACCAGTACCACTATCCCATTCTGCCCCAAGGATGGTATTATCGAAATCCTTATGGTCTTCTTTATGGGCGCGAACATATTCGTGAGCGCCGTATAAGCCTTCTTCCTCCGCCGCAAAGAGCATTACCCGGATTGAACGTTTCGGTTTTTTCCCACCATCAATAATATGTTTAGCAGCAGACATCATGATAGAAACCCCGGTGCCATCATCAAGTGCCCCTGTTGCCAGGTCCCAACTATCTAAATGCGCGCCAATCATTACCGCCTTCTCAGGGTCATCCGTACCTGTAATTTCTCCTAACACATTATATGTCACTACCGGATCATGTGAATGAGATGTCATATTTAGTTCAACCGTTACAGGCTTGCCTGATTTAATTATTCTATCAAGATTATCTGCATCCGGATTTGAAATCGCACCCGCAGGAATTTGTTTAACACCTTCTGCATAATTCATACTTCCTGTATGTGGTGTACGGTTATCATCACTTCCGATTGATCGAATAATAATGGCAGAGGCACCTGCTTTTGCGGCTGCAACAGAACCATTACGGCGGGCTTGTCCCGCATAACCATATCCTTTAGCACCCCTCACGCCCGTATTTTCCATACGGAACGATATATAAGCTATTTTTCCATCCAGACTACCGACAGGTGCTGCCACTAAATCTTTATATTCATCAAAATGCGCTATTTCTGCTGTAAGGCCGCCTTCTGGTGTCGCGATACTATTGCCAAGAGCAACAATGGCCATATTATGTTGATAAGGTGCCGTAACACGCGCACTTGCAGTGCCACGATGCCATAGCGGGATGGTCACAGGTTCTTCCCAAACCCGATCAAAGCCCATGGCTGTCATTTTTGCCAGTGCCCAATCACGTCCTTTTTTATCATTAGCTGTTCCCGCCAAACGATGTCCCACTTCTGTTGTTAAGGACGTAATCACGTCTTCGGTAAGGCTAGAGGCCAAAGCACGTTTTCCCAATGCATCCGCATGATCCATTATATCTTGTGTAAGTGCGCTATCCTGCGCCACACTTGGCCCCGCTGCAAATCCAAGCGCACAGCCAAGGGCAATCATCGCAATTTTCTTCATTAGTCTCTCCCTATTATATTTTCATTTTTTAAAAATTCATTATGACAATAACAGCACATGATTAAATGTCAAAACACCTATTCCTTTATCCCTAGCAGATCAAAATAGAACGCATATTCGAGGGCGGTTTGTTTATAACGTTTAAAACGACCCGAGGCTCCGCCGTGACCTGCTTCCATATCGGTTTCAAACACTAGGCGGTTATCATCGGTTTTATAATCACGTAATTTTGCCACCCATTTCATGGGTTCAAAATATTGAACCTGGCTATCATGTAGACCTGTTGTCACTAAAATATGAGGATAGTCTTTTTTCTCCAACTGATCATAAGGTGAATAGCTGAGCATATAATCATAATATTCTTTGATGTTCGGATTACCCCATTGATCATATTCATTGGTGGTGAGGGGAATTGATGTATCAAGCATTGTTGTCATAACATCAACGAAAGGAACATGCGCCCCTACCCCCAAATAAAGTTCTGGAGCCATATTTAATATACCGCCCATAAGAAGACCACCTGCGCTTCCCCCCATGGCATAGACTTTTTCTTTATGGCCATACTTTTCAGCAACAAGCCCCTTGGTCACATCAATAAAATCGGTGAAACTATTCATCTTATTAAAAAGCTTGCCGTCCTCATACCAGGGTCGTCCAAGCATTTGGCTACCGCGAATATGGGCAATGACATACACAACTCCACGATCAAGCAGACTTAACCTCGCGGCATTGAAACTTGGTTCTATTGTTATTCCATATGAGCCATAAGCATATTGAAAAATAGGGTTTGTGCTGTCCTTGTTAAATTTATCTTTATGATAAACAATCGATACGGGTACTTTGGCACCATCCCTAGCGTCTATAAAAATACGTTCACTTTGATAATTCGCAGGATCAAACCCACCGAGAATTTTATCCTGCTTTAAAGTTTTGCGCTTCCCAGACTTAAGATCAAATTCATAAACCGTGTTTGGTGTGGTAAGCGAGCTATAATTAAGACGTACATTACGACTGCTTACTTCCGGATTATTTGATATGCTCACATTGAAAACCGGATCATCAAAACTTAAGAACGCTTCATTCTCACCTTTTAAATCAGTTATAGCGATCCTGTTTTGACCATTTTCCTTTTCTTTAACCACCAAAGCATTTTCAAAGATTGTAAAATCTGAAATATATACTCCCGGTCGATGCGCCACGACATCCTGCCAATTGTTTTTATCGGTTGTCTGGTCTTGATGAACTTTCATAAGGCGAAAATTTTTCGCATCCCAATTAGTATAAATATAATAATATTCATCCAATTTTTCGACGATATATTCATGATCGTCTTCAAGTGCATGAAACAGCGCAAAAGCGCCTAGAGGATCATTGGCATCCAGTACTGAAACGCCTGATTTAGTGGTACTTTCGTGATATATATATAGTACACTATGATCACGTGACTTACCGAGTGACATATAAAAACTATCATCATCTTCTTCGTAAACAAGCGTATCTTCTGACTGATCCGTTCCTAGTTTATGACGGTAAACTCTGTTGCCTAGCAAAGTTTGTAGATCTTTTTTAATGTAAAAAAGATGTTGCCCATCATTGGCCCAGATGGCATGACCTTCTGTACTTTCAATGGTATCATCAAGTATCTTACCGCTGATCAATTCTTTAATTTTCATGGTATAAATTCGGCGACTGACAATATCGGTGCCGTAAGCTGCCAGATCATTATTCGGGCTTATTGAATAACCACTAAGGTTAAAATAATCATGTTCAGATGCCATTTGATTAACATCGAATAATACTTCTTCTGTTTTCTCTGTTTCTTTACGCCGCACATGCACCGGATATTCATTTTCAGCGTCAAATTTCGATTGATACCAGTAACCACGCACAAATAACGGCACACTATTATCATCTTTTTTTATGCGCCCTACAATTTCATCATAAAGATTTTTCTGAAAGTTTTCTGTATGGGCCATGACGCTTTTCAAGTATTTATTTTCTGCCTCTAGATGGGCAAGAACCTCTGTATCTTTGCGCTCATCATCACGCATCCAGTAGTAATCGTCTACTCTTTTATGGCCATGAATTTCCATTTCATACGGTACTTTTTTGGCAATTGGCGCCGACATTTTATTCATCATATCTGGTACTGTTTTCTCTATGTTTAAATATGTGTTTAAATAGCTGGCAATAGCGACAACAATCGCAACACAGACTATTATTAAATGGGTAAGCTTCATCTTATTTTTCCCTGTAAGTTCATAAATATACACATAAATCTCCCACAAAAATAAAAAAATAAGCAATTATTTATTAATAAAACAGGTAATATCTTGCTCTATCGCCTTTTTGTGCTAAAAAAGATGTAAGAAGGCGGGGAATAATCCTCCAAATCATTTATACTTTAAAGGGAGCAGCAGATGTCAAATACGCAGCGGCCAACTTCGCCGCATCTGCAGGTTTATTCATGGAGCTTAGAAATGGCATTGTCCATTTTCCACCGCGCAACAGGTGTTGCCCTTGGTGGCGGAGCTCTCCTTATGGCATGGTGGGTTGTTGCCATCGCTTCAGGACCAGAAGCATATGCAGATTTTAGCATGATCATGAGCAGCATTATAGGAAAAGCAGTGCTTTTTGCATTCACTTATTCTTTAATGCTTCATCTCTGTAATGGCATACGTCACCTTTTCTGGGATATGGGTAAAGGTTTTGACCTTAAAGATACTCATCGTTCTAGCAAAATTGTTATAATTTCATCTATCGTACTGACCCTCCTTTCCTGGATGGTTGGTTACGGCATAATATAGGAGAGATGAAATGAGTTTACGTTCCCCACTTGGAAAAGTTCGCGGCCTTGGTTCTGCACGCAATGGTACACACCATTGGTGGATGCAAAAAGTAACCGCCGTTGCCCTAATCCCACTGACGATTTGGTTTGTTGCGAGTATTGTGCAAATGACACAAGCCGACCATGCAATTGTCACTAATTGGTTAAGTTCACCGGTTGTTGCCACACTGATGTTGTTATTTATCATAACTGGTATTTATCATTTGAAACTAGGTCTTCAAGTTATCATCGAAGATTATATTCATTCAGAAGGTCAAAAAATTGCTCTTCAAATGATTGTCACTTTTGGCTGTGTTGCCCTTGCTACACTGGCCATATTCTCCATTTTAAAAATTGCGCTGTAAGGTTTAATCATAATGAGCAACTCATATGAAATAGAAGATCATGTCTATGATGCGATCGTTGTGGGGGCTGGCGGCGCCGGACTTCGCGCGGCCATGGGCATTGCGGAAAGTGGTTTAAAAACTGCGTGTATATCAAAAGTATTCCCAACCCGTTCACATACGGTTGCCGCACAAGGTGGCATCGCCGCCTCCCTTGGTAATATGGGACCGGATAAATGGCAGTGGCATATGTATGACACTGTTAAAGGTTCCGACTGGTTAGGTGACCAAGATGCCATTGAATATATGGTGCGTGAAGCACCCAAAGCGGTTTATGAACTTGAACATTTTGGTGTGCCGTTCAGCCGAACAGAAGAAGGCCGCATCTATCAGCGTCCTTTTGGCGGCATGACAACAGAATTTGGTGAAGGTGCACCCGCGCAACGCACATGTGCTGCGGCTGACCGTACGGGTCACGCTATGCTTCATTCTCTTTATCAACAGTCATTAAAGTATGATACGGACTTTTACGTAGAATATTTTGCCATTGATCTGATTATGGTGAACGGTGAATGTAAAGGCGTCATTGCCCTGGATATGAATACCGGTAAACTGCACCGCTTTCGTGCTCAATCCACAACTCTCGCCACTGGCGGGTACGGTAGGGCTTATTTCTCCGCAACATCGGCACATACGTGTACCGGTGACGGTGGCGGTATGGTGCAACGTGCCGGCCTTCCGCTTCAGGATCTTGAATTTGTTCAATTCCATCCAACCGGAGTTTATGGCGCAGGCGTACTTATTACCGAAGGCGCGCGCGGTGAAGGTGGATATCTTGTCAATTCTGAAGGTGAGCGTTTCATGGAACGTTACGCACCGTCAGCAAAGGATCTCGCATCACGCGACGTGGTATCACAGTCAATGTCATTTGAAATCCGCGAAGGTCGAGGCGTTGGTGAACATAAGGATCATATTTATCTTCATCTTGATCATCTTGATTCCGAAGTCCTAGCAGAGCGATTACCGGGTATTTCAGAATCCGCCAAAATTTTTGCCGGTGTTGATGTAAATAAAGAACCAATTCCCGTGCTTCCTACCGTTCATTATAATATGGGCGGAATTCCAACCAATTATCATGGTGAAGTATTAAACCCAAGCGACAAAGATCCTGACCGTATCGTACCGGGCCTAATGGCGATTGGCGAAGCGGCCTGTGTATCGGTTCATGGTGCCAACAGATTAGGATCAAATTCACTTATTGACCTTGTCGTGTTTGGCAGAGCAGCAGCACAAAGAGTAAGTGACGTCGTAACTGCAGGCGCAGCCCATGTGGCATTGCCAAATGATCATTCAGATATGGCGCTAGGGCGGCTTGATAAATTTCGCCACGCGGATGGTGAGCTTTCAACTGCGCATATTCGCGATAAAATGCAGCGTACCATGCAATCAAATTGTGCCGTGTTCAGAACAACGGAAGTATTAGAAGAAGGAAAAGGTAAAATTGATGATGTGGCAAAGCTTATGCCTGACATTAAAACCTTTGACCGATCCCTTGTTTGGAACAGTGACCTCATCGAAGCTATGGAGCTTGATAATTTAATGGGTCAAGCGCAAGTCACCATGCATTGTGCGGCAAATCGGACCGAAAGCCGCGGCGCCCACATGCATGAGGACTTCAAGGACAGAAATGATGACGATTGGATGAAACATACCATCGCTCATTTAAAAGACGGCAAAGTCGATATTACTTACCGCCCGGTTCACGATTATACGCTGACCGACGAAGTTGACTATATTAAACCAAAACCACGTGTTTATTAAGGGAAGGGAGAAAAACAATGGCTGAATTTAGACTTCCCAAAAATTCCACTTATAAAAAAGGGAAAACCTGGCCCTGCGAAGAAGACGCAACCAACGTCAAACGCTTCAACATTTATCGCTGGAACGAAGATGACGGTGAAAATCCGCGTATCGATACCTATGAAGTTGACCTTGATAAATGTGGACCGATGGTTCTTGACGCACTGATCAAAATTAAAAATGAAATTGATCCAACGCTGACATTCCGTCGTTCTTGCCGTGAAGGTGTATGTGGGTCATGCGCCATGAATATTGGCGGTAAAAACACGCTGGCGTGTACCATTGATATTGCCGCCTATAAAGGCGACGTAAATATCTATCCCCTTCCCCATATGGATGTGGTTAAGGATCTGGTGCCTGACTTAACAAATTTCTACGCACAGTACGCGTCAATTAAACCATGGATGCAAACACAGACACCAACACCTTCTGGTACGGAACGTCTGCAAAGCCCAGAGGAGCGTGTGAAGCTTGATGGTCTTTATGAATGTGTTCTTTGTGCATGTTGTTCTACATCATGTCCGAGTTATTGGTGGAACAGTGACAAATATCTCGGCC
>JABIPV010000372.1 GCA_018699075.1 Kordiimonadaceae bacterium
AAGCGGCTTAATGGTCGCAGCCAAAACTGACAAAGCCCATCAGGGACTTGCTAAACAATTTGCAAAGCACAGTATGGAACGCGCCTATTATGCTATTTGTTGGGGGGTACCAAACCCTGCCTCCGATGAAATTTATGCGCCGATAAAGCGCGACCCTAAAAACAGACTAAAAATGGCCGTACGCGAAGGGGGCAAAGAAGCCCTTACTCATTATAAAGTTATTAAAAGGTTAGAACCGCCGCGCAAAATAACGTCTAGAAGCAATGTGAAGCAGGGCCTCGCCCCTAGCCTTGCTCTTATTGAATGTCGACTTGAAACGGGGCGTACACATCAGATACGTGTTCACATGTCACATAAAGGGCACCCGCTCGTTGGTGATAGTTTATATAGCCGTAGAAACAATCCACAAAAAAACTTTACGGAAGATGCAAAAATGGCTCTTTCCCAGTTTAACCGTCAAGCACTTCATGCTTATTTGATTGGATTCGTCCATCCAGTAACTAAAGAGACCTTGACATTTGAAACAGAATTACCAAATGATATGAAACAACTTATTCAAGCGTTATTGTCTGCCTAAAAATTGCCAAAATGCTAAGTTAAGTTAAATAATAGGAAAAATAATTCAGGGAAGTGATCAATAATGGCAAATAATAATTTACCTACAATATCGCCAGACGGTAGCTTAACCAGCTACCTTCATGAAATTCGCAAATTTCCTATGCTGAAGCCTGAAGAAGAATTTATGTTGGCAAAAGCATGGACAGAGAACGGCGATACCGATTCTGCCCATAAGCTTGTTACATCACATTTACGCCTAGTTGCTAAAATAGCCATGGGCTACCGTGGTTACGGCCTTCCCGTTGGCGACCTTATCTCAGAAGGTAATGTTGGCATGATGCAAGCTGTAAAACGATTTGATCCTGACAAAGGATTTAGACTTGCAACCTATGCAATGTGGTGGATTAAAGCATCCATTCATGAATATATTCTACGTTCTTGGTCACTGGTGAAAATTGGCACCACTGCAGCACAAAAGAAATTATTTTTCAATTTGAGACGCATTAAAGGCCAAATTGAAGCCGTTGAAGAAGGTGACCTTCACCCGGATCATGTCAAAGAGATTGCAACAAGATTGGATGTTAAAGAAGAAGAAGTCGTGCAAATGAACCGCCGTATGGCCGGTGCAGATCATTCCTTAAATGCACCCATGCGTGCGGACATTGAAGGCGAATGGCAGGATTGGCTCGTGGATGAAGACACGCCGGACCAAGAAACAGCGTATTCCGACAGCGAAGAACTTAATTATCGCCGTAGCCTTATGGTTGATGCTATGAAGGGACTAAACGAGCGTGAGCAATATATCATTACGGAACGACGCCTGAGTGAGAGCCCAAAGACTTTAGAAACATTAAGTCTCGAGTTTGATATTAGCCGTGAAAGAGTACGTCAAATTGAAGTACGCGCGTTTGAAAAACTACAGCTTGCCATGCAAAGTGCCGCTAAAGATGACGGCATGGTAACAATCGAGCAATAATTTTTTAGCCTTCAAACGGGTTTTTAACCAAAATTGTATCTTCACGTTCAGGGCTCGTGGAAAGAATGGCTACTGGAGTTTCGATTAATTCTTCGATGCGGCGAACATATTTAATTGCCCGAGCTGGAAGATCCATCCAGCTTCTTGCACCAAAAGTACTTTCTGACCAGCCATGCATGGTTTCATAAATCGGTGTTACCTTTGCTTGATCTTCCGTAGAGGCGGGGAAATAATCTAAAGTTTCGCCGTCAAGGTCATAACCAATACAAATTTTTAGTTCTTCCATGCCGTCCAGAACGTCTAATTTTGTCAATGCAATGCCCGTAATACCAGAAATTTTCATTACTTGGCGCACCATAATCGCATCAAACCAGCCACACCGACGACTTCTACCGGTAACCGTACCAAATTCATGGCCACGTTCACCAAGTCCCTGGCCCACTTCATCGAAAAGTTCCGTTGGGAATGGACCACTGCCTACACGTGTTGTGTATGCTTTTGTAATTCCTAATATATAACCAAGACTAGCCGCACCAATACCTGAACCACCCGCAGCTTGAGAAGCCACTACATTAGAAGATGTTACAAATGGGTATGTACCGTGATCAATATCAAGCATAATACCTTGCGCACCTTCAAACAGAATTTTCTTACCTGCTTTTTTAGCCACATCAAGAACACGCCAACTTGCCCCTACAAGCGGCAGAACATGTTTGGATACTTCCATAATTTGGCTAATAAGTTCATCGCGATCTACTTCATCAAAACCAAGACCTTTACGAAGCGGATTATGATGAGAAAGAAGAACATCTACGCGCTGTGCGACAGTCTTTTTAGATTTAAGATCGCAAACTCTCAGCGCGCGTCGAGCCACTTTATCTTCATAAGCTGGGCCAATTCCGCGTCTGGTTGTACCAATTACGGGACCCGTTTCAGCACGTGCTTTTGCCGCGTCTTCTCGAATGGCATCTAATTCGCCATGAAGCGGTAAAATAAGCGCACAATTTTCAGAGATAAGTAAGCTTTCAGGATTAATAGTCACGCCCTGACCACTTAATTTCTTCATCTCGCTAACCAACGCCCATGGATCAACAACAACGCCATTACCAATAATTGA
>JABIPV010000373.1 GCA_018699075.1 Kordiimonadaceae bacterium
TCATGACTTTGAGACAGGCAACGGTACCTCTAACAGTGAGACAATAAACACTGTGGGTACAGCCACTGTTGTGGCCGACACGGCCGGGACAGACGGTACGGATAGTACCCTGACCATAGGCGCAGCAACCATCAAGTCTCATGCCATTACGGATGGTGTTATTAGCTTTGATGATGCAGATACATTTGCAGGAATACTAGAAATTAGCACTAATAGTGAGGTCGCTGCGGCACTTGACTATATACAAAACCAAGACCTCGGTGATGCAGGTGCGACTGTCACTTTTGGTGTCGGCTCTGATGCCTTCCTTTTCACTCAAGGTGATGATGCAGGTACAGATAATCTTGATGTATTGGTCAGACTTGAGGGTGCTCATGTGGACAGCCTCATCACAGCGAATGGCTCAGGTGACTTTGATCTCTATATTGTTTAATATACAGATTATTGATGTTTCGGAGATTGATACAGAAAGTAATTACACTAAATGACGACAGAAGATAAAGTAAACGTAAGCCCGCCAAAGTTCAATGTCTCTGGTGGGTTTGCAAACTGGCTTAAGGAAGCTAACGGGTCATTGGTCTTTACGGCTCGCCGCTTGGGTAAAGTTTATACCGTTGGTCTAGATGATAAAGATGAGGTTGTGTTCTTTGAACGTAGCTATCCTGACCCTACAGGTTTGAGCGTTAATAACTCAACTTTATTAATGGCAGACAAGTTCCGTATCTGGCGCTTTGAGAATGCCCTTACACCTAATACGCAACACCCATTTGATGGCTTTGATGCAGTATATGTGCCTGAGATGATGTACCGGACAGGCAATCAGGATACTCATGAGATTGGCCTTCTGAAGAACGGCATGATTGCCTTTGCCAGTACGAGAATGAACTGCGTTGGTGGATGTGCCGCAACTCATAGTATCGCACCACTATGGAAACCTTCTTTCATAGATAACCTAGTTTATGAAGATCGTTGCCATCTTAATGGTTTGGCTATTGAGGATGGAGCCGTCAAATACATAACAGCTCTCTCTCAAACTAACACATTTGAAGGATGGCGTGATGTCAGGGCGGATGGCGGCGTGCTTATTGATGTCAGTAAAGGTGAGATCATGCTTGATGATCTGTCTATGCCACACTCACCGAGATTATATGACGGCAACTTATGGCTTGTGAACTCCGGCACTGGTGAAATAGGTATAGTTGATAAGGTAAACAAGATATTTACTGCTAAAGCGCATATCCCTGGCTTTGCCCGTGGGCTTCAGTTCATTGGCGACACTGCCATTACTAGTACTTCCAAGCTCAGGGAAAGTAAAAGCTTCCAGAATTTACCGCTTGAGGCAAAGCTAAAAGATGCCAACCAAAAAGATCAGTGCGGCTTATTTGTCTTTGATACCCTAAAGGGTGATATCCTTCATAGCATCACAGTTGAGAATGAAACCATTGAAGAGATTTATGATGTTGCCTTTGTACCGGGTATTAAACGCATGATGATAGGTGGTCTTCACGATGACCTGTCAGAGCAGATGATTACGATTGCTCCAATACGTAAATAGATGATCAATATTCAAAATTACCTATTATTATTGCAGGGTGTGGCGGTCCATTTTAAGAGTCGCACAGAGCCGAAATAGTTCTTTGAATCCCAGCTGCCTAATAATCGATAATGACGCTGTACGGACTCCCCTGAGTCAGCAAATGCGTAGTCCTGATTAAGGTATCGCTCCAATGGAAAAAGCTACACTTCAGCTTAACTTTCAGCTATTTAAATCCTTAAGCGGACACAAGGTTATATATACCTATAGCCCTCTGTCCGTTTAGTGGCGATCTTCATTGCAGCTTCAATGCAACCTGCTCAGGTTTTAAATGTGTGTAACGTTGCAGCATTCGATAATCACGATGACCGCTAATCAGCGCCACCTCAGGAACTGACAACCCCATCTCGAAGAAACGACTGATCGCCTCATGGCGTAGATCGTGGAAGCGTAGGTCGACAATGCCAGTTCGTTTGATGAGCCTCTGCCATGCGCTTTTGAAGCCCTCAGCGGATCGTGAATAAACAACACCATTGTTGTCATCTAGATTATCTAAAAGGTCAGCTGCCTTGGAGGTAACGGGTATTGTTCTTGGAAAGCCGTTCTTTGTAATAGGGATATGGAGTGTTCTATCATTCGATTGATAGTTCTCCGTCCTAGTGCCAAGGATTTCTCCTCTACGCATTCCTGTTTCAACAGCCAATATAATAACATTCATCAGCTCGACCTGATTGTGGTTTAAACAATCTGTTATCAGGATGTCTATTTCACCGTCGAGAAGTCTTCTATTACGGCTGTCCATCACCTTCGGCTTCTTTACTTTTATCAGGGGGTTCTCATCGATCGGGTAATGCCATTCGTCAATAGCAACTTGGAACGCATGTCGGTAGATCGCTAGCTCTCTGCATACTGATGCTGGTTTAACAATCTTGAGCCGTTCATCGCGGTAGTCTGCAAATGTCCTTGGTGATACTTCTGATAGCTTTAGTATGGCAAACTTGTGTCGGATGAAGGAATTAATGAGATAAGTTTCTATTCTCCTGCTTCGTTTCTTGCTGACTATTGTGTCTCGGTACTTAACTAACAGATCGGCCAGTGAGGTGGTTCTTAAATTAGTTCTATCTACAGAAGCGCCTCCATTATCTAATTCACGTTCTTTGGTTCGTGTCCATGTTTCTGCATCTTTCCTGTATGAGAATGACTTGGTGAATGATCGGTGTCCCTTCCTTCTAATCTGTGCCTGCCATTTGTTGTTGTGTTTTCTAATATTAGCCATTATGTATTCTCCACTGTGGTGATAGTGTGGTGAACAAGAGAACTTACTGGAATTAATATTAATAATGTTGACCTAAGTGGTTGAACCTAAAGGGTAACGGAATGTGGCGCAGCATGGTAGCGCACTTCACTGGGGGTGAAGGGGTCGCAGGTTCAAATCCTGTCATTCCGACCAATATATTACTTATCTAATTCTGTGCCGTGTGATGATGAAAACTTATAATTCCTGCTATACGCACTGTATTATAGCTAAATTATACGCTTCTTTACCAACCATAAAGCCCGGCAGAACAATAAAAGCAGTGCTACATATTCCTTACTCCTTTCGGACATGTTTTTGATTGGCAATATGGTTTTCTATTTTGAACACACCATAGCAACCTTTTTATAGCCTGCTCATGCCCCTCCAATTGATTAAAATATTTATTTTTTTGATGTACGTTAGGTTCTTACAACTAATTATATAAGTTAACCAATTATTAATCAACTTATGATTAATATAAGAAGTATTTTAAATAATACTTTAATTTCAAAAGAAGATTGTTTTTATATCAGCACAACCATATGGATTGTGAGGGGCAGCTGTCGTATGCAAAAAGGGAAGTTTTTTATGTTGAAGCTTGTGGCCAACAAACAAAATAGTTTCGAATATAATCATTTAAAAGATAATTTAGTAAAAAAACTTGCTTTAGCAATGATCGGATTAAATGATCCTTACACCGCATCTCATATCGAAGAAGTTGCTGAGCTGGTCAATAAAGTTGCTAATAAGATGAAACTGGACCGAAAAGTCATAAAGAATATAACACTTGCTGGCTTTTTACATGATATTGGTAAGCAGGCAATTCCCAATTCGATCCTCTCTAAGCCGGGTGAATTATCAGGTGAAGAGTTTGCACTCGTAAAAACGCATGTTGATATCGGCGTACAGTTATTAGAATATGCCGAAGTTTCTCCAGATATTATTCGAATAGTGTCTGAACATCATGAAAGAATTGATGGAAGTGGATACCCGAAAGGATTAAAGGGCGATCAAATATCATTGGAAGGTCAAATAATTGGTATTGCAGATGTAATTTCTGCGGTTACCAGCAAGAGAACCTATAGGCTTGCGGCTTCGAAAGAGGACGTAAAAAAGATATTGTTCGATCCTGATACAAAAAGATACGATCCAAAACTGGTCGCAGTTGCAATCGAGTGCATGTGACTTATTAAAGAGTGAGAATAATTACAGAACGATAATCTTGAAATATACTTTAGGGAATTAGCAATTGGAAAAAAATCGATCCGATAATTTACAAAGCAAACCCGAAACTCCTTGCAAAGGGATGGCAAATCAAGCGTTTGAAATTGCTAGAAACCTACTCTTGGATGAGTGTGATCATAACAATGGTTTTTTAACATCAACTCAAATAAACTTGTTGTTTCAAAAGTTGGGGCAGGCTCCAGGTAATTTAAACGCTATGTATTCTAACAAATTTAATTCTTGTTCGTCCGCAGTTCAACAGTCGTTTAAGAATAATGTAAAACTTTCGACATCCTTTCAACGCGAATTAAAAGAAATTGTAGGTGATAAGGCTAAATCTTTCGAAGTCGGTCATTTGCAAACTATTGGTTTAAAAAATATAAAGGATATCTTGGGTGAAAAGTGGGACAAGGTTTCTGAAAGAATAATGGAAATTGCCGATAAATGCATTCGGAACCGATTAACCGACAAAGATACATTCGTAAGTGGTAAGAATAGTGATTTTATAATCTGTTTTGCAGAACTAAGAGGGGAAGAAGCGCTTTTTAAGGCGAAAGCAATAGAGACTGACCTTATACAAGCCGTGTTAGGCGAAGATAAGGCTTCCATATTATTATTTAATTCAACATAATTTAAATCAGGATAAACTTTCTTATAATAATTAGAAATAGCCTGGCCTTTAATAGTTCCAATTCTTTTATCTCTTAGGTCGGCTAGCTATTAATGATAGTGGCGTTGGCATTGCTAAGCATGATTATGAAGACGTATTTCAAATATTCCACAGACTTAATGAAAACCCTTATCTTGCTAATGAAGGCAATGGTATTGGTTTGGCCGTAACCAAGTTACTTATGGAACATATGTCTGGTCGAGTAGGGTTTGAGAGTGTGAAGGGCAATGGAACCACATTCTGGCTCGAATTTCCGCTCTCAGATAATTCAGACATAGTGGTCTGGTCGGATGAATTATCGGTTGGGGTAGATGTTATCGATCGAGACCATCAAGAAATTATTAGACTAATAAACGAGCTTTCACCAAACAATAAAGATAATGAGACTATCGATAGAGTTATGAAGAAAGTTGTTGATTATACGAAATATCACTTTAACCGAGAAGAGATCATTATGGAGGTTGTTGACTATCCTGATTTGATTAATCACAAATTAACTCATAAAAAGTTTATACAAGAAATGGATGAGTTGAACCATAAATTGAAAGATAGCAAAACTGGCAAGAACAGAAGGGTCTTAAGGACTTTCTTATACGAATGGTATTATTCTCATATCACTGAGGTTGATCAAGATATATCTCAGTATGCTAAGGGTAAAGACATAATTATCAATGAGGCAATACACGGTAAATCGTTATAAAAAATCAACTGTCTCTGTCATATTCAACCCCATTTTAAAGAACTTATTCATTGCCTCATGTCGTGAAAGCATAGGTCCTCTATACCAGTCTTTTTTTTGTCATTTATTGCTCACCTTTACTTAACCAGAAAACTTATCTAAGCTTTGGTGATAGTTTAAGATTACACAAGGCTATTATAAAATAGGGTGAATGTAATGTCAGGTGGTGTCAGGAGCACACTTATAGATTTCAAATCCGACCTTTATGGACCGGACGGTAAAATTTATTACGGTTGGTGGAATATTCTCGCTTGTTATCCTGTGGTCATGTTTGTCTTTGCTTCCCCGCTGGTTTTATTACAGTTCATATATGTGGATATTGAAACGGAATATGGTCTTCCGCGCGGCGATATTCTCACTATTGCCACTTTTAAATTCGCCATTTCCGCGATTTTAACTTTCTTTGCCGGGTTTTATATTGATAGATACGGGGGTAAAAAAGCCGTTTATATTTGCGGGACAGTCTCTGGTCTTGGTTTTGTTTATTGGCATTTTATTGGGCAAATACCAGGCATTGACGTCACGACGTCAATTTGGATCGCGGGAATTCCTCTTGGATTTTCGTCAATGCCGTTACTCGTGGCAACAAAAACAATCTGCGCAAAATGGTTTAATAAAAGGCTTGGCCTTGCCATGGGTATCTTGGCCGCGGCATCAAGTGTTTCTGGGGTGCTTTTCTCACCTTTTTATGCATGGTTGGTGGTTGCGGTGGGTTGGCGCGATGCGCTTCCAGTGGTTAGTCTGGCAATATTTTTTATTGGTTTTCCCATATTTCATTTCTTTGTCAGAGATGATCCGAGTTCTGAAGAAATTCAATATGAATTTGCCGATAGCGAAGACAAAACGAAAAAAGTTGAAGGTAGCCTGCTTGAAGCATCTAAATCAGACGCCGCACCGAAATTTATCGATTATGTTCGAAAACCGCAATTTATTATTATCTGTATTCTGTTGTTGATGATTGGTTTCGTTGATCAGGGTTTCGCCAAGAATGTCTCTTTTTACATCATGAATGATTTAGGGTTTAGCAAACAGGATATGGCATGGACGACTGTGGCTTCTTTCTTACTGGCGTTTGGCTCTAAACTGGCCTTTGGCTGGTTATTTGATAAATATTCTTTTAAAGGCATCACCTTTTGCTATTTATTAATCGTTGGTTCAATCGCTATGGCTTTTGGGGTTGAGGGAATTATCACTTTGTATATTTTCCAAATGGCGCGTGGATTTACCCAAAGCGGCATCCTCATCGAAACACCAATCCTCGCCAAACATTCTTTTGGTCCTAATCATTTAGGGAAAATGATCGGTTTCTTTTCCGCGATCTCTGCGGTCGGGCTCGCGTTTGGCCCCAGAACCATTGGCATCATGCATGATACATACGGCAATTATGATAATGCATTTTATTTGTGTATTGGCCTGATGCTGATATGTGCGACAATAGTTTATTTCTTAAAACCCAACTATTGGTTGATGCTCAAAGAAGAAAAAAAACGGCTTAAAGAAAGTTAAACATCCGCCCCATCGGGCCAAACGGCGGTACCTTCATAATTTAATACTTTAATTTTACCAAACGATGTTTAATCCAACCCGTCCACCGTGGGTATTGATGGTATCCATGAATATGCCGCGATATCCGATGTTAAAGGATATATTTGATGCGAGTTTATAATGTACGCCCGCATCAACTTCTAGCCTGTTTTTATCAAATGTAAGGCCGCGGATCGCAACATCCTGATTTGGCGCCCCTTCGAATGATCCAAGAAATGTGCCATTCAGATCACTTTGTTCAGAAACATACATCACCTGTGCATTCGGGGACAAGACACCGCCTTCACCAAAGTTTACGCTGTAATTTGCACGGCCACCGGCGCGGATCTGGCTGCTTTTGAACTTATCTGTCGCCCCGTTTAAGTTCGCGACCCCTGCGCCTGTTTCTGCAAGCTTAATACCATCAACCGATGCATAATTATAACTAACAACCGGTGCTAAGGTTAATTGATCCAGTTGTACATCATAACTGGCCTCGACTTTAAATTTATTGCTGTTGGTGTTAGCATCATTCTTGGCAATACCCCCAAGTGTTATTTGTCGGGTCGTTTCAACGTCATGCCAGCCATAACTGTATAAGGCAGATACATGCAAATCATCCAGTTGGCCAGCGGCATAAACACCTGCTTCTTTTGTCCGACCGGCGCTCACATCTGTGCCAAATGTCGCGTCCGTCCAGGTATAGCCGCCGTGAATTCCGACTGTGAACTGATCAGCCTTACCAAGTCCAAAGCCAAAGGCAGCACCCTTGCCATCATAATCATAACCACGCGCGTTACCGTCTGATGTTGCCGTGCCGGAACTGCCATAAAATTTCATCCAAGTATGATAACCATCCACCACATATTTGGTTTCTGACTGTACGGCATTGATATATTCGTGTGCGTCGCTTGCCACTATACTCGCCATCGACGCATGGCTGCTGCCACTTAATTCTTCCAATGTGCTGTTAATTGTTGCCGCATCAGCCGTCATTAAACTTGATGCTGCAACAGATGAAGTCGTAAGTGCCGGAAGCAACACAGAAGATGCTTTCTCATTCGCGGTATCACCGCCTGATGAAAATAAAGCGCTTGGGGCAATCATTGTTGCATCAACCAAGGTTACGACAACATCATTGCCATTAAGGTTATAGACCGGAAAACGGGTTGCAGATGCACCGACAGATGCAAAATTGTTAAAATCGCCGCTAATTCCGCCTGCCGCCGTCAGAACAGTAAAAGCATCCGTCACATCATAACTTGCGACTGCGTCGGCGAAATTCACTGTTAAAATGCCGTCTAAGGTAGCAATGCCCGTTACATTGATTAAATCACTTGTGCCATTGGCAAAAATTTCTGCTTCGTAATTGGCTGTCGAACCCATAGTATAATTACCGGTCACATTCATTGTACCGATAGAATTACCAGGGGCAAGACCACCATTAACACTCAGCGCACCATATGTGCCTGTTCCGGATAGTATTGAATCCACATCAATGAAAACTGTTGCTGCTGATCCGCTATAACTAAGACTTGCGTTTACTAATGATAAACTATCAAAATTTGCATCCGCATCATTCCATGTAACCGCACCGTCCTGAACAGTAGCCGTCTCAAAATTAGAAAAGGTTTCATCAACATTCTGATCGCCCAAAAATTTAACATTATCTGTACCAGCACCACCATCAGCACCGCCATTTGTTGTCGATCCTGCTGCAATTGTTAAACTATCGTTATTGGCACCAAATAATATACCGCCGTTAACTGTGCCAGCGTTTGTTACATTGGCGATGCCCCCCGTAACGATAATGCCGTTTGTAGCACCAGTAATTGTTGCGCCGCTTAAATTATTAAGCGTACCACCAGCCGTAAAATTAACACCGTCTTCAGTGGTTCCTGTAATAGAACCCGCATTGGTGACTGTACCGAGGGCATTTCTAACTTCTACACCTTTTAAATCTCCGGTTATTGTTGCACCAACTATATTATCAACAGAACCACCATTACCCAAATCAACACCATCACCACCAGTTGTACCAATAATTGAACCTGCATTGGCCACGCTGGCAGTAACATTTGTTGTTTTAACACCTGTTATGCCACCTGTTATTGTTGCGCCGCTTAAATTATCGACTGTACCACCAGCGTCTAAATCTACGCCATTATTCGTGGTTCCTGTAATTGAGCCCGCATTAGTCACATTTCCTTCAGCAACTAAAATATTAATACCATTAATATCACCGAGGATGCTGCTACCTACCATATTATCGACCGTGCCTCCGGTATCAAAACTTACACCGTCTTTAGCGGTTCCTGTTATTGAACCCGCATTAGTCACCGTTTTAGCTGCA
>JABIPV010000337.1 GCA_018699075.1 Kordiimonadaceae bacterium
ATCTTCCGGTAATTCGATCGATGAACTGACATTCATTTCTACCATCGCTTCAAACGTATCTTCATCAAGATACTGTCTGGTAATTGTGCCTACTTTTATGCCGCTAATTTTTACTTCACCGCCAACAGCAAGGCCATCTATTTTATCAAAGCTTGCAAGATAACTGGTACCATCAACTGCACCAACGCCTGCGTTACTAAAGGCAAAATAAAGAAAGCCACCCGTAATAAGAAGAACGACAGCACCCATCATTGTCTCTACAACATTGTTTCTCATTACGGTCTCCGTTAAAGCGTATAATTAATTGTTTGGCGTCCAGGCTTCATAATCGCCTGTTGAGGATGCCCTGTTGCCACCTTCGCTAAGTGCACCACTTGGTGAATAAGCATTGATTGTACCCGTTTGATTTGGCAGGTGATCTTTTTCCCAGCTTTTAATCGTACGTGGTTTTTCAAGAGGTGTCTGATCAACAATTTTATGTAGCCACGCGTGCCATTCTGGCTGAATATTGGTTGCTTCAATTTCGCCGTTAAAAATGACCCAACGTTTATCGCCGTTTTTGGAAATATAATATTGATTACCAAGAACATCTTCGCCGACCTTAACACCTTTAAAGTAAGTGTGAAGAAGTGTGCCAATAGAAGCCACATGCCACCAGCCGAAAATTCGTCTAATTATTGAAACAAACATTTATCATCCACTTATTATTTGTCTTCTTTTAAAATTCTTAGCACAATCTATACCCTGTGTCAGCCTCTAGAACAACCATTAAAGCTATCCAATTTTATGATATTTTTAAAAATGACCCCAAAGTCAGGCAATATTAAGGCATCCACTCTTTAGCAGTAGAAAGTATCAATTATTATTCAATCAGTTAGCTGGTTTATTAAAGTAACTTCAGCGAACACTTTTTTCCTCTACGAATCAAAATACACAACATGTTGTGATGTCAACCCTGATTGGCCACAAAATATACTAAAAAATGATTTGCCATTATCTGTGATTGAGATAGTATTTCATTCAGAATCAAAACAAAATGAACGTAAAAAATTAATGATTTTTTTAAAAGAATTTTAAATAATCTTTTAAAGCACTAGGAAACAAAATGAAAATTCAAAGACGCTATACCAAAGCCACAAAATCCGCCTATGAAAATGTTGCGTTTCGCACTACCGATAGTGAGATTCGTAATCCTGACGGGAAATTAATTTTTGGCTTAAACGACTTTGAAGTGCCAAGTGAATGGAGCCAAGTTGCCTCCGACATCATTGCACAAAAATATTTCCGCAAAGCTGGTGTACCTGCGTGTTTAAAGCCTGTTGCTGAAAAAAATGTCCCAAAATGGCTATGGCGTCATGAAATTGACGAAGCCGCAATGGAAAAGCTTAAAAAAAGTGATCGTTTCGGCCCAGAAACTAGTGCGAAACAAGTTTTTAATCGCCTTGCCGGTACATGGACCTACTGGGGCTGGAAAGGGAATTATTTCGAAACAGAAAGTGATGCAAAATCATTTTACGATGAACTTTCTTTTATGCTCGCGTCTCAAATGTGTGCCCCTAATTCCCCACAATGGTTTAATACCGGCCTTCATTGGGCATATGGTATCGATGGCCCGTCACAAGGCCACTATTATGTGGACCATGAAACAAAGAAACTCACAAAATCAAAAAGTTCATATGAGCATCCGCAACCCCATGCATGTTTCATTCAAGGTGTTAAAGACGATCTCGTCGGTGACGGCGGCATTATGGACCTTTGGACCCGTGAAGCACGTTTGTTTAAATATGGTTCAGGAACAGGTAGTAATTTTTCCGATATTCGTGGACTTGGTGAAACATTATCCGGTGGTGGTGAATCATCAGGATTGATGAGCTTCCTGAAAATCGGTGATAAAGCAGCTGGAGCGATTAAATCTGGCGGCACTACAAGACGCGCTGCCAAAATGGTAATTGTTGATATTGATCATCCAGATGTGGAAGAATTTATCAATTGGAAAGTTATTGAAGAACAAAAAGTTTCGGCGCTAGTCACCGGATCAAAGATCACAGAAAAGCATTGCAAGGAACTTATTAAATCATGCAATGTTGAAGGCATTGAGGATGTCTGTGATCCAAAGAAGAATGACATTCTTAAAAAGGCAATTTTAAATGCCCGCCGTGACATGGTTCCAGAAAGCACCATTCAACGCGTCCTTGGTTTTGCCAAACAAGGTTTTAAAGATATTGAATTTAAAACATACGATACAGATTGGGATTCTGAAGCATACTCAACCGTTTCTGGTCAAAATTCAAACAACACCGTGCGCCTCACCGATGGTTTTATGAGAGCCGTTGAAAATGACGAAGACTGGAACTTGATTAGGCGTACTGACGGCCAAATCGATAAAACAGTTAAAGCCCGCGACCTTTGGGATGATATTGGTAATAGCGCATGGCAATGTGCAGATCCTGGCCTTCAATTCCATACCACCATTAATGATTGGCATACTTGTCCTAATTCTGGTGAAATTCGCGCGTCTAATCCGTGTTCTGAATATATGTTTCTTGATGACACGGCGTGTAATCTTGCATCATTAAATTTAATGAAATTTAAAACGGCCAATGATGATTTTGATGTTGCTTCGTTTGAACATGCAACGCGCATTTGGACTATTGTTCTTGAAATTGCGGTTATGATGGCACAGTTCCCATCAAAAGAAATTGCCCAGCGTAGTTATGATTTCCGCACTTTAGGGTTAGGCTTTGCCAACATCGGTGCATTGATCATGTCATGTGGGTATTCATATGACAGTGATGAAGGCCGCGCGCTATGCGGCAGCATCAGTGCCCTTATGACAGGTACAAGCTATAAAGCATCGGCTGAGATGGCATCTGAACTTGGTGCGTTTCCAGAATATGAAAAAAATAAAACCCCCATGTTACAGGTTATCCATAATCATAGAACTGCCGCTTGGGGTAAATCATATTATAAAGGGTTAAATATTAAACCCGCACCACTTGATGTTGTTAATTGCCCCTTCCCTGAAATCACAACAGCAGCAGGACGAGCATGGGATGTTGCCCTAGCCATTGGTGAGAAATATGGCTTTAGAAATGCGCAAACCACGGTAATCGCACCAACAGGGACAATTGGCCTTGTGATGGACTGTGATACAACTGGAATTGAACCTGATTTTGCCCTTGTTAAGTTTAAGAAACTCGCCGGCGGCGGATATTTTAAAATTATAAACCGCATGGTTCCGTCTGCTTTAAAAACATTGGGCTATACATTAAAACAAATTGGCGAAATGTCTTCCTACGCAGTTGGTCATGGTAACTTAAGAAAAGCACCACACATTAATCATGAAAGCTTAAAAGCAAAAGGTTTCGCAACAGCGCAACTTGATCACCTTAGCAAAGCAATTGAAAATGCCTTTGATATTACATTTGCCTTTAATCGTTGGACCCTTGGTGATGATTTCTGTACTGAAGTTCTTGGTTTTAGCGAAGGGCAAGTTAATGATCCCAATTTTAATATGCTGAAAGAACTTGGATTTAACAGCGAACAAATTGACGCCGCGAACCTTTATTGTGCTGGGACTTTTACCCTTGAAGGGGCTCCACATTTAAAAGAAGAGCATCTATCCGTATTTGATTGCGCAAATCCATGTGGTAAAATCGGCAAACGTTATTTAAAAGCTCATAGCCATATTTATATGATGGCCGCAGCGCAACCTTTCATTTCCGGGGCTATTTCAAAAACCATCAACATGCCTACCTCAGCAACAGTTGAAGAGTGCAAAGAGGCATACGGCCTTTCTTGGCGACTTGGCCTCAAGGCAAACGCTCTTTACCGCGATAGTTCCAAATTAAGCCAACCTCTTAACGCTGTTGTATTAGAGGATGAAGATGAGCAACATGAAGAAATTCCATTACTTGCAAAGACACAAGCAGTTACTGAAAAAATCATTGAAAAAGCTATTAATGTAACGGCCGCTGCGAAACGTCATAAACTTCCGACCAGACGCAAAGGATATACCCAAAAAGCCAGCGTTGGGGGCCATAAAGTATATTTACGAAGCGGTGAATATGACGACGGAACATTAGGCGAAATTTTCATCGATATGCATAAAGAAGGCGCCGCTTTCCGTAGCTTAATGAATAACTTTGCCATCGCCCTTTCAATTGGCCTTCAATATGGTGTGCCCCTTGATGAATATGTCGATGCCTTCACCTTCACCCGCTTTGAGCCATCGGGCCAGGTTACTGGAAATGATGCTATTAAAATGGCAACTTCTGTGCTTGATTATATTTTCCGTGAACTGGCAGTTTCTTACCTTGGCCGTACGGATCTTGCCCATGTGGTCCCGGAAGACTTAATGCCAGATTCTGTTGGTAGTGGCGAAGACCTGAACTTAGATACTGAATTGGTATCTGAAACCAACGACGCTTTAAACACAGTTATCGGTTTAACCAGCACAGGATACGTACGTAAAAGCAATCTTTATGTACTTAAACAAGAACAGATTAAAACCAAACAAACAAAGTCACTAACCACCACAGATGAAACGCAAATTACATCGCAAATTGCCGTAGGCGCAGAGATGATTACTGAAACCACAATCACAAAACAAGACGACAAATCAACCCGAATTATAGAAGCTAAAATGAAGGGTTATGAAGGAGACGGTTGTGCTGAATGCGGAAACTTTACCATGGTTCGAAATGGTACCTGTCTTAAATGCGATACATGTGGTTCCACAAGTGGTTGTTCTTAATTAAATGAGAGTTATGAATTTTAATATGCCAAATTCATAACTCTCTCACTAAATTTTACTAAATTTTTACTTAATTAGACCAAACTCTATTTTTATAGATTCGGTGTTATAGAATATTACAAATAAAGGTTAAGTTTAGTTCATGAATAGTCTCACAAATAAAACTCCATTTTTATTTAGAAATAAGAAGCCTACACTGAAAACTCATAACAAGACACATGATGTTTCTAGTCCAGTATTAGACGGCATTGCTATTATCAACGTTGAACCTAATAACCATTATAAGCTTATTTCAGCTAATGATATTTTCATTAATTATATCAATGGCAATGATGATAATTCCTTAGGTGCAAATCTCTTAGATATATTCTGGGGCGAAAATATTGAAGATAATCAGATTTACCCACAAATTCAAAAAGCACATAGTCACGGACAGGCTCGTGCCTTTATTTGGAATTTACTGATTAACGGCAAAGACCATTCCATACTGTGCAAAATAATTCCTCTTCAAAATAAACTCGGTCTTGTTCATCAAATTACGATTATGACTTCAGAATTTGAAGACAATAACGGACTGGAGATTGAACTTGAAAGCTATAATTATTTTGATGCCTTAACCGGACTTCCCAATAGATTCAAATTGCTTGATATATTAAATGAAAAATATAGCAATTCATCCAATATAGAAGCCGCCGTTTTATTCATTAATATTAAAAAACTTCAGCGTATAAATGAAAGTTACGGATATGATTATGGCGATCAGGCAATACGGTCTGTTGCTGAACAATTGCAATCTCTTACTGATCAAAATGCCTTAATAGCGCGTTTTACCGATGATAATTTTGTAATTATTCTTACTGCTGAAGCCACCAGAAATGTTAAGCATGACGCCCAAAATCTAGCGAAATCAATTCACCATAACATTAAATTATCAAG
>JABIPV010000351.1 GCA_018699075.1 Kordiimonadaceae bacterium
AATTGTTTTTAAAATTTTCAATGGTCAAATAATTAAGGCACATCAAACGAGCATTCTGCTGTCCAAGATGGCGTATTCCCAACGAAAACAAAAAACGGTCCATGGATATATTTCGGCGCCCTTCTATTGACGCCCATAAATTCTTGACCGATAATTCGCCCCAACCTTCAAGGTTTTTAAGTGATGTTAAAGGCTCCGCTTCGTCTTTTTTTTGCAATTTAAATATATCAGCAGGGCTATTAATCATTTTTGCGTTAAAGAAAAATTCGATTTGCTTTTTACCCAATCCATCAATATCAAAAGCATTCCGTGATACAAAATGGCGTAACCTTTCAACTCTTTGTGCAGGACATATCAGCCCTCCGGAGCAGCGCCAAACAACTTCATCCTCTTCACGAACTAAGTGACTGCCGCATGATGGACATTCATTTGGAAAAATAACTTTCAAATTATTATCGGCCGTTTTAGCCACTTTCACAATTTGTGGAATTACATCACCAGCGCGCTGAATGATGACTTCATCACCTATGGCAACGCCCAGACGATCAATTTCATCAGCATTATGAAGCGTCGCGTTAGATACGACCACCCCTCCAACTGTAATAGGCTCTAACCTAGCAACAGGCGTAATCGCACCGGTACGTCCAACCTGATAATCCACTTCATTTAATATTGTCTGTGCTTTTTCTGCAGGAAATTTATGGGCAATCGCCCAGCGTGGCGCGCGGGCTACCATACCAAGTCGGTTTTGGTAATCAAGACGATTAACTTTATAAACCACACCATCAATATCATATTTAAGTGCTGATCTTTTTTCACCAATCAGCTCATATTGCTCAATTATTTTATCTACATTAGAACTAACCAATGTCATTTCATTGGTTGTAAACCCCCATCTTTTAAAACAATTTATGGCCTCATCCTGAGTTTGAGCAAAAGGTTTAGAAACATCACCCCAACTATATGCAAAAAATTTAAGTGATCTGGATTTCGTTATATTGCTATCCAATTTCCTTAATGATCCCGCAGCCGCATTGCGTGGATTAGCAAAGGGTTGTTTATCTGCTTCTAACTGTCGTTCATTTAAAGTTTTAAAGTCACCTTTGGCCATATAAACTTCACCACGAACTTCTAAAACATCCGGCCAGTCGTTGCCTGCTAATTGTTTTGGTATCTGATCAATGGTTTTTAGATTAACCGTTATATCTTCCCCGGTTTTTCCGTCTCCACGGGTCAATCCACGGACAAAAACGCCTTTTTCATAACGTAGAGCTGCCGACAAGCCATCAATTTTAGGCTCTGCCAAGAGCTCAACAGGTTCTGTTTCAGATAAATTTAGAAATCGCTTTACGCGTCCCGAAAAATCATGAACATCATCCGCATTAAAAGCATTATCCAATGATAACATTGGTTTTTTGTGTTCTACTTTTTGAAAACCGCTTGTTGGCATCGCACCGACTGATGAACTCGGGCTATCTGCACGAATGAGTAACGGATATTTTTCTTCAATGTTTTTATTTCTAACCCGTAATAAATCATATTCTGCATCAGATATTTCTGGATTATCTTGATCATGATACAGTTTATCGTGATGGGATATAACATTAGCAAGCCTCTTAAGTTCTTGCTCTGCCTGATCACCATCAAGTTTTTCTACGTCAATATTACTAAAATCGTTCATCCGAAAGCACTCTTATATTAAGCTACCATTGTAGCAGATTATCAGCAGCCGCTCTAGCTTCTTTGGTCACTTCTGCGCCTGCTAACATCCGGGCAATTTCTTCGCGTCTTTGGTCATCCTTAAGCGGCGTTACAGCTGTGGTAACAGTGTCATCCTGACCATTTGATCTCTTATTTATCAACCAATGGCTTTGTCCACGTGCCGCTACTTGCGGTGAATGAGTAATGACCAAGATTTGCGCTTTATCAGCAAGAACGGATAATCTTTCACCTACTGCATTTGCGACGGCGCCACCGACACCTTGATCGATTTCATCAAATATTAGAGTAGCCACACTTGTTTTACGCGCAAGCACCACTTTAAGGGCAAGAATAAATCTTGAAAGTTCCCCGCCAGAAGCGATTTTTATCAGCCCACCAAAAGGCGCCCCGGGATTTGTTGAAACACGAAAATCAACTCGCTCGCCACCTTCAGCATTCCAGTTTTCAAGTTCTAAAGGCTCAAGAAATGTTTTAAAGTCCGCTTTTTCCATTTTGAGTGCTGGCAGTTCTTTATTTACGAAGCCATCAAGCTCTTCAGCTGTTTTGTGGCGTAGAACTGATAATTTTTTAGCCGTAACTTCGAACTTCTTCTGAGTTTTATAGACTTCTTGGGTAAGACGCTGTACTTCTCCATCGCCAAATTCAAGTTCAGAAAGTTTTGTTTCAAAATCTTTTTTAATCTGAACCAATTGCTCTGGCTGACAATTGTGCTTACGTGCACAAGCCCTAATTGCAAACAAACGCTCTTCTGTATTTTCAAGGTCATATGGATTAAATTCCAGATCACGCATAATGTCTTCTAACTTTGCAATGGCATTGGACGTTTCATCGGCAGCATGGTCTAAGCTTTCCGATACACTATCTAATAAACCCGGAGCTTGCTCAGAAATACGTTCAATTTTTCGCAAGGTCATTCTTAGGATAGTATCCACGCCTTTATCATTTAGAAGCTTATTTAAAAGTTCGCCTAGCCCCGCCGATAGGTTCTCACCCTGCATCATTCGGGTTCTTTCTTTCGCAAGTTCTTCTTCTTCACCTTTTTGAGGGTTCAGTTGGTCAAGCTCCTCAAGATTATGGCGAATATAATCTTCATCTTGTTTTGCGATCTCTAGTTTTTCTTGCTCTTCATATAACGCTTTTTTCAAAGATGTTAATTTTTCAAAGATTACCTTCACATCTTCGAGTAAACCTTTATAACCGCCAAATTCATCAAGCAGGTTCCTATGACCGGCGGGGTTAAGCAACCCTCTTTCATCATGTTGACCATGAATTTCAATAAGAAGTTCGCCAACTTTTCGTAATAAAGAAATACTGACGGATTGGTCATTTATAAATGCGCGACTTTTGCCATCTTTTGTTACAATTCTGCGCAATATGACTTGCCCTTCATTATAATCAAAACCATATTGATCCAATAATGACCATATTTTATGATCCGCACTCAATGAAAATTCTGCATTGACACTTCCTTGGTCTTTGCCGTGACGAATAAGCTCCCGCCCGCCGCGTGCGCCTATGGCCAGACCTATTCCAGAAAGTAATATTGATTTACCAGCACCCGTTTCACCACTTAATACACAAAGACCGCTTTCAAAATTCATTTGAAGGCGGTCGATAAGTACAATATCTTTGATCGCAAGCGAAACAATCATGAAAATTGCGTCCCCTTAATTTCCATATTCTGCGATAAGTTCTCGGCTATATCTATTCCATTCGCTTTGTGGATAATTATAGGCAAGAACTGCAGCAGATTTTTTAGCCTGACTTATAATGCCCAGTGCAATATACGATTCTGTTATACGGTGAAGGGCTTCCGGCACATGGCTTGTTATTCCAAAAGTCACAACAACTTTATTAAAACGACCTATAGCGGCAAAATATTCTTCAGTAGTTTGATAAAAACGGCCAATTTCCATTTCTTTTCCTGATAAATGATCACTGGCCAAACTAATTTTTTCACGCGCATCTTTGGCATATTCCGTTTCAGGATGAAGTCTGACAATTTCATTAAAAATCAGTAACGCTTGTTCAGTATTATTTTGATCACGTCTAACATCTGCTATTTGTTCATAATAACTAAGTGCAATTAAATATTTAGCATAGGGTGCATTTTTATTTCCTGGGTGAAGCGCAATGTAACGCTGTGAAGAAAGAATAGCATCTTGATATGAACCCGCCATATAATATGAATAAGCTGACATAAGTTGTGCACGGCGCGCCCAAACGGAATAAGGGTGCTGTCTTTCAACTTCATCAAATGCAACTGCAGAAAATCTATATTGCCCATAATCCACATATTTCTGTGCTTCAGTATAAAGTTGTTCTACGGGAAGATCCCTGTATTGGAGGCGATCAGCACCGCTACACGCTGCTAATGAAATCAACATTACGCAAACTACTAAAACCCTTTTCGTGAAACCACTAAAAGTATTTTTGGGACTTATTAAATTCATCTTTATTCCATTTAGTCTATAACAATACAGTTCAATAACCTATATATATACCATGCTTCAACTAAAAATCACTATTCCTTAATAAATTTTTTAAATCGTTTAATATTTTTCGCCAAATCATCACGATGTTGCCTTATTTATATTTATGTTATACAATAACAAAAACTAAATTAAGACGAATTAAAAAACATGTTAAATTTAAAACTACGTAAACTGATATTTCCCATAATATGCTTATTCCTGGTTTCAGGGAATGGAATAGGCAATACTGCGCCTTTAGATGTTGTAACGAGCATAAAACCAATTCATTCTCTGGTTTCTAGGGTCATGGGAGACTTAGGAGAACCACAGCTTTTGCTCACCGGCGGATTAACACCTCATATTTTCCGCATGAAGCCTTCTGATATAAAAAAGGTTATTAATGCAGACGTGCTGTTCTATGTCTCACCAAAATTTGAAACTTTTTTAAAGTCAACATCCCTTATTAAACGCCCTTCGCTTAATGCTATTGCATTTGCACAAAGTGAAGGCATTAAACTGTATCCATACAGAACCAGTAAAATTTGGTTTACTGAAGGTGACAGTGATGACGATCATGAAGGCGACATGGATATGCATATCTGGTTAGATCCAGCCAATACGCGACGTATTGTTAATATCATTGAAGAAACCTTATCTGATCTCGATCCCATGAATACTATTACCTACGTAAAAAATGCAAACCTTCTTATAAAGCAACTTTATGAGCAAGAGGAACTTATTAGGGAACTCCTTCGCCCATTACGTGATAGCTCAATGATCGTCTATCATGATGCCTTTCAATATTATGAAAAAGCATTCTCTTTAAAAAGTTTTGGCGCAATCCAATTGAAATCTGATGAAACACCAAGTGTTAAACATTTAACCGCATTAAAAAAGATTGCGGCAGAAAAAGAAGTATCGTGCGTATTAGCTATCCCGGGAACCCACCCCCGCATAGCAACGGCTGTTATGGGCAATACGGCAGCGGGTTATGGTGTCGTTGATCACCTTGGCCAATATTTGGAACCAGGTCCAGAAAGCTACTTCCAGCTAATGTTTGAAATTACACAAAGCATTCTTGATTGTCAGGAAAAAGACGAAGCCTTTATGTTTGGTGCAAATTAAGCGGTAAGGCCGTTGAATATTTCACCTGTCTTAGAGTAAAGAAGGAAGTGGATTCTGAAATAAGTGGGTGGTTTAATAAATGGCCTGCTAGGAATTTTTCAAACATTTCTACATCTGGTACCATGACAGTTAATGAATAGTCATGATTTCCTAATATGGCATAACATTCGACAACTTCTGGCCTACTGGCTATAAAATCTTCAAAATCAATTCTTGTCTCTTCACCATGGCGGCTAAGGCGTACATGTATAATTACACAAACATTCAATTTCGTTTTCTTATGATCTAAAAGCGCCACAGTTCCTTTTATAACACCAACATCTTCAAGGTTTTTAATCCTCCTCCATACTGACGTCGCAGAAACACCTGTTTGCTCTGCAATATCCTGATTAGTAAGCGTCGCGTCCTTTTGAATGAGATTTAGAATCTTAATGTCCGAATTATCTAATGAAATATTCATATCATATTTCCTTGATTTATGAATTAATTTTTCATTTATATCTCATATACTCCAAAAATAAAAACAATATTTCATTAATAATGGTATATAAGTTCCACATGAAACTAACATAACTCATTTAGGAAAGTAATATGGCTGATTTATTTGAAAACCCAATGGGCGTAGATGGCTTTGAATTTGTTGAGTACGCCTCACCAGAACCTGAAAAATTAAGAGAACTATTTAATCAGCTTGGTTTTAAAACCATCGCTAAACATAGATCAAAAAATGTAACATTACATAAAGCTGGCGGTGTTAATTTCCTTATTAATTCCGAAGAAAACAGCTTCGCACAACGATATGCATTTGCCCATGGCCCTTGCATTTGCGCCATGGCATTTAGAGTGGAAAATGCTCAAAAAGCATATGAACATGCTATTGCACAAGGCGCCCATCCGGTTGCCCAAGACATAGCCCCTATGGAGCTTAACATACCCGCTATTGAAGGTATTGGCGGCAGCCGTCTTTATCTTGTCGATCGATACGGCGAAAATACCATTTATGATGTTGATTTTGTAAAATGTGATACAGATGGTGACGAAGATGTTGCTGATACAGGCTTTGAGTTTATCGATCATTTAACTCATAACGTATATCAAGGCCGCATGGGTTACTGGGCTGATTTCTATGAAAAAATATTCAATTTCAGGGAATTAAAATTCTTTGATATCGATGGACAGAAGACAGGCCTAACAAGTAAAGCCATGACAAGCCCTTGTGGTAAAATTCATATCCCACTTAATCAATCAAAAGATAATAATTCACAAATTGTGGAATATTTAAACGAATATCGCGGCGAAGGCATTCAGCATATCGCCCTTTACACCAACGACATTTACAAAACAGTAGACGTATTAAAAGCACGCAATGTTCCCCTTCAAGATACCATCGACGCCTATTTCGATCTAATAGATGACCGTATTGACGAACATGATGAAGATGTTGAAGAACTTCGTAAACGTAAAATTTTAATTGATGGCGGAAAAGAAGATGGTATTTTGCTGCAAATATTTACCGATACAGTGATTGGACCAATTTTCTTCGAAATTATTCAACGCAAAGGCAATAATGGATTTGGTGAAGGAAACTTTAAAGCATTATTTGAGTCTATTGAACTTGACCAAATGAGACGCGGTGTTATCTAATAATATTATTTTCTTAACAAAAAAGGCGGTCTAAATCAGACCGCCTTTTTTAGTGCAAACATGTTAAATTTAATTAGCTTGGCGCCTTAAAAAAGCAGGAATTTCAAGATGATCATCATCTCTCTCATTATCAACATTTTTAACAACCGGTCCTTCTGACACTAATGGTTTAAGTTCAACTTCTTTCTTGTTTTCAACTTTATTTTCTGGCTCTGCTGTAAATTCAGGAGTTGAAGACTTCACATTCAACATATCACCTTGCTTTAAAACAGGCTCCTTCAACACAACAGGCTCTTTTTTACCTCCCAGAAGATTTTGAAACAAACCGAGCTTTTGGCGTGGTTTCTCACGCGGCTCACTATTTACAAGTGCGGCCTCAGCATAAGGGTCCGATACATCATCGGTTGCCTTTATTTTATCAAGAGTTGCTTCTTCGGGCATAACCGGCTCTGGCGCTATAAACGGTGCTTCACGATCTTCTTCAACATTCTCATCATCTTCTAAAGTTTGTCTTACTTCTGTTATATCTTGACTTAATTGATCCAGAAGTTCTTCTGTAGCAACTTCAACCTCATTGACAAGATCAAGCGGCTCTTGCTCAATTGGTTCATCAGTTACGTGGCGTTCCTCTTCAACAACGGAAGATGCTTGCTTATTTACAGTATATTGCCTTTGTGGAATGTCTGCTTTTTGCATTGTATCTGCTTCAATACCGGTCGCGACAACAGAGACACGCATTTTACCATCTAAACTTGAATCAAGTGCAGATCCCACGAGAATATTAGCTTCCGGATCCACTTCGCTGCGAATGCGGTTTGCAGCTTCATCTACTTCAAACAATGTCAGGTCCATGCCGCCTGTAATATTAATTAGGACGCCCTGCGCCCCTTTCATTGACACTTCATCAAGTAATGGGTTCGAGATAGCAGCCTCAGCCGCTTCAAGCGCTCGGTTATCACCTTCCGCCTCACCTGTTCCCATCATTGCTTTACCCATTTCACTCATCACTGTGCGAACATCTGCAAAATCAAGGTTCACAAGACCCGGTAACATCATAAGATCAGTCACACCACGTACGCCTGAATGAAGGACTTCATCAGCCATCGCAAACGCATCAGCGAAAGTTGTTCTTTCATTGGCAATTCTAAAAAGGTTTTGATTTGGAATTATGATTAATGTATCTACATGCTTTGAAAGCTCAGTAATACCTTCTTCCGCTAACTTCATACGGCGCCCGCCTTCAAACTGGAAAGGCTTGGTAACAACGCCAACAGTAAGAATACCTTTTTCACGTGCCATTTTTGCAATAGTAGGCGCGGCACCTGTGCCGGTTCCCCCACCCATTCCTGCTGTAATAAACACCATATGGCAATCTTCTAAATGCTCAACAATAAGATCCATGGTTTCTTCAGCTGCAGCGCGACCTACTTCTGGTCTCGCCCCTGCGCCAAGTCCTTGGGTCAATTCTGCACCAAGTTGGATTTTTTGTTCCGCTAGTGAATGGCTTAATGCTTGCGCATCCGTATTTGCACAGACAAAATCAACACCTTTAAGTGCCGCATTGACCATATTGTTAACAGCATTGCCACCCGCACCGCCGACACCGAACACGGTAATCTTTGGTGTTAATTCTGTTAATTCAGGTGAAGTAAATTCGATTGGCATAATA
>JABIPV010000374.1 GCA_018699075.1 Kordiimonadaceae bacterium
ATATTAACTGCACACACAGTGACAATGAACTCAATATGCAAAAAGACATGGCTTCAGCCGCAGCAGAAATGTTGAAAATCTCCGGTTTTCAAGATGTGGAAGCTTATGTGAATGATCCTCATCCAGGGCTTTGCATTCATGAAATGGGAACAGCTCGTATGGGGCGGGACCCTAAAACAAGTATACTTAACGGCTATAACCAAGCTCACGAAGTTTCAAATTTATTTGTTACTGACGGGGCGTCAATGGTTTCCACAGCTTGTCAAAACCCATCGCTTACTTATATGGCAATGACAGCGCGTGCTGTTGATTATGCCGTGACTAAAATGAAAGAAGGAACTTTGTAAATGCGTACTAAAACAGCAACCGTTATCGACATTGAATGGCCAGAATTTGGTGTGGGTGAGAGGCCAGCAAAGGTAACATTACATGAACTTACACAGCGCTTGAAATTAGTAAGAGCTGCCATGAAGGTTCGTAGATTAACCCATATGCTGGTTTACGGCGACCGTGAACATTTTGCCAACTTGACTTGGATGACCAATATTGACCCCCGCTTTGAAGAAGCGATGTTGATCGTCGACTTAGATCATGCGCCCTTAATTTTAGTTGGTAATGAATGCGAGGGTTATTTACCCCATAGTCCTCTTTTTAATAATGGTGATATGCGGAGTGAATTATTTCAACCCTTTTCACTGTTAAGTCAACCACGTGATAAAAGCCGCCTATTGAAAGACATTTTAAGCGCGGAAGGTATTGATGAAGGATCAAATGTAGGTTGTGTCGGCTGGAAATATTTCGATTACGCAGAAGATCAGGACGGCAAAAATGCCATCGACCTTCCCAGTTTTATTACCGATCACGTTCGTGCCCTTGCGGGGTACGAAAATGTGGAAAATGCCACTGATTTATTCATGCACCCGGGCTATGGTTTTCGCACCGTGGTTTCCGTGCATGAAATTGCCATGTTTGAATATTCAAATGCCAAATCATCCGAAGCTGTGAAAAATATTCTAACCGGTATTCAAAGCGGTATGACCGATTATGAAGTGGCCCAGCTTTGTCAGTGGGACGGGGAGCCTTTGGGCTGTCACCCAACAATGGCCAGTGGTGATCTTCCGGGACTTTGTGGTCCACAAGGTAGAACTATTTTAGAGGGTGATCCTTTCTCATTTAATATTTGCTATTGGGGGAGTAATATCTGTCGTGCAGGTTGGGTAGTCGAGGACGAATATGGGCTTTCAGAAGAAGGCCGCGATTATATTGAAGCTTTTGCAGGGCCATATTTTGAAGCCATGAATATTTGGTTCAGTGAATTGAAAGTAGGTACAAAAGGAGCCGTGCTTCATGATGCGATCCATGACAGGTTGCCCTTTGAAAAATTTGGTATTTTCTTAAACGCAGGTCACCTCATCCATCTGGACGAATGGGTCAGTTCCCCCATTTATAAGAACTCTGATTTAGAAATTTGCTCAGGCATGATGATGCAAGTAGATGTTATCCCTTCTTCTCCCACTTATGGGTCCACGAGAATGGAAGACGGTGTGGTTATTGCCAATGCGCAATTAAGATCAAATTTAAAAGAAAAATATCCTGATTGTTATGCTCGCTGCCAAGCAAGACGAAGGTTCATGATAGAAGTCTTGGGAATGGACGTGCCGGAAGATGTGCTGCCACTGTCCAACATTCCCGCTATTGTACCTCCTTGGTTTTTAAGTCCAAATAAGGTAATCGGATTAAGGTAAAATTTACATTATAATAATATTGGCCGAATAATAATATAAAATCATTGATGGCGTAATCAGCTGTTAATATTTTTATTGTTGCTGGTTATTAAACAAACCATAGATGCGATCCCCGTACCGATACAAAGTTGCCATGTGAAGGCGATACCTTTCCAGTTGTTCGGTAATTGAAAGAGGTCAATAATATATTCTTGTTGAGCAAGCGTAGCTAAAAAACCTGCAATTAATGCAAAAATGACCGAATTGGTTGATCCTCTATTGGTGAATAGAACAGTAAAATAAACACCTAATAAGCCAGAATAAGCAAAGACCATTACCGATAAAGCAAAATCCAGTAGAGGCAATCCAGAATATTTTTGCCAGTAGAAACATATTATGGCCATTGCAAAAAGACCGAGCCCAACCACTCCCATGCTAAGTTGGCCCGCCCGTACATAATGTTTTTCATCTTTAGGGGAGTGTTTTTCTCTCCAGGGGCGGTAAAAGTCTTGAACGATGACCGAGGACATGGAATTTAATCCGGAATTTATGGTGGAGACGGCTGCGGCTATCACGCCGACTGTGACAAGCCCCTTTAACCCAGAAGGGAGTTCGTTGAGGATATAATACATAAAGATTGTAATTTTCTCACCTTGGAACTCTTGCGCGGCAATATTATGTGCTCCACCATTCATCAATTCGGGACGGTCATAAAATATATGAAGTAGCTGACCAATTGAAATGAATAACCAAATTAAAGGTACGGCAATAATTGCAGAAATGATCAGCGCTTTGGCGCCTTGTTTGTCATCCGAGCACGTGAGTAGACGCTGTGTCGTATCCTGATCTAAACCAAAATTTGCGATATAAAGTAAAGTGATGCCGGTCAATATGGATATAAAGGCATATGGATCTGTAAAGTTGAGGTCAAAATTTAACAGTTGAAGTTTATTTTGTCCTGTAGGGGTTTGTTTTAAAGCAGCGAATATCTCTGTGATATTAAGGGGGATGGCGTCTAATAAAAAGTAAAGTACGGCTATGGCTGAAAATGTATAAATGATAAACTGAATAAAATCGCTCCATAAGATCGATCTGATACCACTAAGAAAAGTGACTGAAAACCCTAAGAGGATCAAAATAAAGGCGGCGGATATAATATTTTGCGCGTCTATATTTGAATATAGTATCATTGAAACGGCAATCGCTGCTAAATAAAGTCGAGATCCACCTGCAAAGAAACGGCCGATAATATACATGGCGCCAGCAGCGCGCATGGCCTTTTTACTATAGCGATTTTCAAGAAGTTCATATACCGTCGTGACATTGAGCGCGTAAAACTTTGGGATGAGTATCTTTGCCACGAATAAGGACGCCAATATGGCACCAATATTAACCGCAAGATATGTATAATTCCCCCGGTAGCCTTGATCCGGTCCCCCCAGAAAAGTAGCCGCTGACTGGGTAGTGGCGATCACAGATATAGCCACAACCCAATAGGGCATTTTATTGCCACCTAGGAAATAATCTTGAGCATTTTGGGATTTTTTAAATGTAAAGGCCCAACCCATGCCAAAAAGTAACAGCAGATAACCCGCAACAATCAGCCAATCTAATATTGAAAATGTTCCGGTCATATTTACCTTTTTATAAGTATGTTTCTTAATTGTATAAAACGTAAATATAAAACAGGCAAATTAATTGACCTGTTTGTGAAAATATAATGAGTTGTTTTAGAGGTAAAAAAAAGCTGAACCCCAAATATGAGGTTCAGCATAATTATCACACTTTATCAATGTGCGATAATAAGGATTTAAGCTAGTTTGTTTGTACGACGCTGAGAGCGACGCGCTGATGAGGCAATGATACCAAAGCCAACAATCATCATTAGCCAAGTCGCTGGTTCAGGCACAGTCGCAACGAACGTTGCGCGAACGAGCAAATCATCATGGTCGTCATCTGGTCCAGCACCATTATCATCAAAGGCGAGTAACACTGAATTTAAAAAATGTCTTTCACCCAATTGCAGACCCGGCACGGCGTTGAAAAATACACCAAACTCCATATGATCTTGATTTACTGTAATATTAGAACCTCCCCAGAGATTATTCGAGAAGTACCAATCATCGGCAACACTGTTTGCTGCAACATTAATAGTACCAATATCATCTGGAGTGGCGAACAAGTTGACAAGACCATGAGAATATTCCTTAAAATAAACTGCTGTTCCTGCAACATAAAAACTATTGCGATAGCCACTTTCATGACCGACTACTTCAAAAGTGACTGTACCGGCCTGTGTGAAACCAATGGTTGGAGCACCCCAAAAAGTATCCTCTGTTATGTGCCCACTATTGACGAAATCGTTATTGGTGGCAATAGTGTCAGGTGTACCGTTCACTACATACTGATACGCCCCTAGATTTGTAGACACTTTACTTGTTATAAAATGGAAGCAAGGAGTTAAGGTATTATGTCTACAGGAATACGATACACAGAAGAGTTTAAACGCGACGCGGTCGCACAAGTCACGGACCGTGGTTACAGC
>JABIPV010000376.1 GCA_018699075.1 Kordiimonadaceae bacterium
AAGCAATTAAGTTCCTTCAAGGGCACTATACACGGGATCAGTACTTAAAAAATTCAGATAGTTTAGGTAAGTATACTATTGCAATGATTGATAATTTTAATGATGAAACTGAGGCGGCCAAAGCACTTTGGACAGAAGTTACAAATAATAATCATAAAGGATATTGGCTTGCGGAGGTAGAACTGCTAAATTTAAAATAATAATACAGCTATATTAAATTTTGGAGAGTATTAATGGTACGTATTTTTGTTTTAATTTTGATGTCAATTGCCTTTGTGGCTACGAGTTCTACTGCATCACTAAGTCAAGATAGGCTTGTTAGAGAAGCCTATGCCATGAGCCATACGCCAACGGGCCGCCCATTCAGAGATACTAAATTTAATGAAAAAACCTTAGCATTCTTCACAAAAGATTTGGAAATTGCAAAAGCGACAATGGCGATAGCACCGGAACGGGAAGATAGTTATGTATGGCTAGGCCGCCGTCATGGTTATTTGGGGGAACTGCCGCAAGCGATAGAGGTTTTTACAGAAGGCCTGGAAATTTTTCCTGACAGTTATAAACTATATCGATATCGTGGACGTCACCTTGCCCGTAATTACCAATTTGAAGATGCCATTAAAGATTATAAAAAAGCAGCAGAACTGCTCGAAGATGAACCGGATAGTTATGAACCAAACGGGATTGCCAATGGCCTTGACCTAACACTTTCTACGTTTAAGCAAAATATTCCTTATTATCTAGGGCAAACGAGTATGGCGGTTGGCGATTATGAAACTGTTATCAGTGCAATGGATGAAGCCATTCATGTTCCGGTTCTTTTTGCTTATATGGAAGAACTTGTTCCTGTTACTTTCTGGAAATATATGGCGTGGCGCAAATTGGGCGAACACCAATTGGCAGAAACAGAATTGGTTAAAGTACCAAGCGAATATCCTTTAATTGAAAATTATACCTATCATGCGGCATTGAATTATTTAAAAGGCAAGTATGAACGCGATGATTTTCTTAAGTCAGCGGATATACTTGGTAAATATGCGGTAGCCATGAAAGATCACTTTGAAGGCAACAATGAAGCCGCGATTAAAATTTGGAATGAGATAACAGATGCCAGCCCACGTGGGTTCTGGCCTGCGGAAGCTGAACTTATGATGATTAATAAGTAACTTCATTTTACACTCTATAGTCGTCATTCACCGACTTGATCGGTGAATCCATTGGGGATGTCCCGTATGCTCTATTTTACGTATATAATGGCGAGCGAAAGACAAGGAACGCTCTACATTGGTATGACAAATGATCTTGTTCGTCGGGTGTGGGAGCATAAAAATCATTGTGTAAAAGGTTTTACGACTAAATATAATATATCCAACTTAGTCTGGTTTGAAATTCATGCAACGGCGCAGAGTGCCATATCGGCTGAAAAGAGAATGAAGCGATATAGACGGAAATGGAAAGTAGATTTAATTGAGAAAGAAAATCCAAACTGGATTGACCTTTATGACACCATTTCATCTCCCTGAATAGACTCGCCGATCAAGTCGGCGAGTGACGAAATGTGAGAATTAGATTAAATGTAGAAATCTATATATAAGTATCAATTTGTGTTTAAAAATTATTCTTCACTAATTCTGGTGAGGGACAGAATGACGTGGCTGAGGGCGACGGCCATTAAAGTAATAATTATGAAGAATGCACTAATAATAAAGTGTCCAGAGAAGTGAACTGTTTTAAAATAAGGGTCTAATAAGAATATTATAGCAAGGTGAACCGCGGGAACAGTGGCATAAGGTATCGATTTTAGTTTATATTTTCGTAGCAATATTTCAGTTGGAAGAAATACTAAAACAAACCAAATAATCAATACTCCAATAATTTCCATTTAATATTCTTATAATTTTATCATCCAGAAATAATTTTATCGTAAATTTCTTGATCTGTCGCGCCTTCTGTGCCGAAAAGCAATACGCGTGAACTTTGGTTTAGTCCCAGTGCTTCTTTTATATTTTGGTTATATTTAAGTTCGGTTAGAAGGGCGAGGCCGGCGACGCCACTTTCGCCGGCAACAATTTTTTCATCATCGCCCATACCACTGGCGAGCAGTCGCATAGCAGGGGCCACATGATCATCCCCAATGGTGATAAAATCATCGGCGTTATCCTTTAATATATTCCAACCGATTGCAGAAACTTCACCACAAGAAAGGCCACCCATAATGGTTTCCGTTTTGATATGTACCATTTTGGGGCTTCCTGCAATGGCACTTTGATGTAAGCAATCGGCACTTTCGGGTTCAACAACGATCAAACGGGGGCGGTTATCCGGCCATAGCTTTGCTGCATGGGCACATATGGTTCCCGCAAGGCCGCCAACACCCCCTTGAACAATTATATGTGTTGGTGGTGGCGAAGCTTCGAGTTGGTCAACAATTTCGGTGGTCATTACGCTATAACCTGCCATAACAAATTTTGGCACATACATGTAACCAATATATGATGTGTCTGAAATGATGTGCCAGAAATTTTCAATGGCGTCTCTTTTTACTTTATGAAGGCTATCGTCATAATTACCGTCAACCCACGTGACCTCTGCACCAAGTAATTCAACGGCTATACCCCGGCTTTCACTTACGCCTTTGTGCATATATATTTTACAGTTAATTCCGCATTCTTTAGCGCCCCAAGCAACCGAGCGGCCATGATTACCATCGGTCGCCGTGACAACGGTAAAGTCCTTTAAGTCATCGACATATTTTCCAGTTTTTAAATCATTGTCTAGTATATTTACGCCCGGGTATTTTACGCTTAAATGGTCTTTCAATACTTTAATAACTGCGTAAGCGCCGCCCAATGCTTTGAAACTTTTAAGGCCAAAGCGATGCCCTTCATCCTTATAAAGGATTTCACCAATATCAAGATCACTTGCAAGATTTGACAACTTAATCAAGGGGGTAGGAGCATAGTCAGTCCAATTTTTTATGCTTAAATAAGCATCATCAAAAAGTTCAGGACTTAATATATCGTCAATATTTTCATATGTTGGGTTATTTTTATAATGATTAATCATTTAAAATTTGTGCTTTACATTTATATTATAAAAATTAATTTATATTATATTGCTAAATGGGTTTAATAAACAAATCAATTATTAAAATGATGAATTTGGTTGTTTTAAAAATTCTGTTTCTTCTTTTCTATTACGGCGTTTTAAAATTTTATTTCTGTGCGGATACCGTCCGAAACGATCTATTATTTTTTTATGCTGAAGTTCAAAATTAAGCGAGTTTTCCATACCTTTTGCACTAAAAAGAAGTTCGGCAACTTTATGTATTTCACTACTTTCACTGTGCATTAACGGCATATACATGAATGATTTTTGTTCTGGATTTAGATCGCGATCAAAACCTTTTTCGACAGCATTTTGTGATAAACAAACGGCTAAGGCATCTGTTGCAAAGGCTTCTTTTTTATCGCGAAACATATTTCGTGGGAATTGATCAAGAATAATAATTTCAGCAAGTGAAGAGAGGGGATCATATCGCCAATTAAAAAGCTCCCCCGAAGCGGCCTTTTTATAAATATCAGAAAAACGGGATTTAATAACTTTATCAAATGTCAGGTTCTTTTTCCACCAGTCCTCCGGTGTTATTTCAGTGAACCAAAATTCGATTATTTCATTGGCAGTGACTTCTTTTTTCTTAATCATCTCATCACCTCTAATTATTAATTAATTTCAAACACTTGAGAAGACTATACGGACTTTAAGATACTTTTAAAGGGAAAGTTTAGTCGTCTTTTAAAATTGGTTTTTTTAATTTTTTGCCGACAATACAAATATAAACTCCAGCGGGTATTGCGAGAACAGATGCAGTGATCGGTATCGTGTTTTCTATAATGCCGTGAATACCAAGGGTTTCTACAAGGAAATATGAATACATCGCACCGATGGAAATCATAAAACTGCCAAATACTTGCATGATTATGCTTAGCATTTTGTAGTTAAAAAGGATGCTTTCAGTTTTATTCTTATTGGCCATTTAATCTTCTCGCTTGGTTATGATTTGCTCATACCATAATATAGGAATGAATTAAAGATCGCTTTGAATTTTTTTCTTTAAATTTATTGCTATTATAAATATCAAACATGGTAATCAAATCAGCCATAGTTCTGACCATAAAACGCTCGCCCCTCGTGCGGTGAGGAAGTTTGAAAGACCAATTGGCGATACTTCAATTGGTGTGATCGGAAAAAAATATCGCTCAGATGTAAAAGGCCAGAAGAAAGCGATGCCGCTTCCGCCATTGGTAAGCGCATCCAAAAAACCATGGGAGGCTGTGCCTAAAAACATCAGGGCGAAGATGTGTTTTTTTGTGCAATTAAAATATGGCTTAAATAAAAGGGAAACCAAGCCAATAATCATGGCAATGAAAAGTGAGTGGGAAAAACCCCGGTGACCAAATTGGTCGCCGTAAGGAACACCGAACTTAAAGGAGATGACATCAATATCAGGAATTATTGAGGCTATACTCGCAGCGATTAATAAACGGGTTGATATTTTCTCTCGGCCAATAACATAGGCAACAACAATAGGCATAAGCGGATGAGTTATTATCGTTGCCATTAATGCTTATCCTTTAGCGACACGCTTATCGAGTTCTTCCATTGTGTACCATGCGGCCTCAATAGCACCGACCATCCATCCCCCTTGGATTGAGGCAATACCATTGCCGGAAAACAGAACGCGGCTTTCGCCTTTTAACACGGTTGGTAGTTGGCGGGCGCGTTTGCGTCTTGTCCATAGAACCCAACCACCAAGTTGATATTTATGTTTGTGCCAAGAAATTGACATGGCGTTTCCGGAATAATTTTGCCTGAATTTACCTGGGTGAAGTTTTTCCCCGACGGAAAGAACAAATTCTTCGCGACCTTTAAGGTCTAAATTACTAAGTCGTGCTGCTTGTCCGCCCCAAATATAACAGCCAAGCAAAACACCAGGTTTATTACTGTGCAAATCAGAAGAAGGATAAGCCATTGTATTATGACCGACGATATCGGTGAGGGACTGGCCGCCATAAATCATTTCGTCTTGTTCCCAAAAACGTCTGTCTAATTGAATGCCGTATTTGAAAGCCGGTGCGCCGGTCGGTGCTTTAATGGCATTCACTAGATCTGTACTAAAGTTATTGGTAATTTTTGAAACAACA
>JABIPV010000273.1 GCA_018699075.1 Kordiimonadaceae bacterium
AAATTTAGCACCATCATAATACCAAACTGTAAGGGCGAAATGCCTATACCTATGGCGATAGGGAGAAATATCGGTGTAAAAATTAAAACCGCTGGTGTCATATCCATGAAAGTACCTACCAGAAGTAAAATGATATTTATCATCAGCAAAATCACAATTGGATTATCGGATAACGACAACATAAACGTACTTAAATCTTGTGGGATATTTGTATAACTTAATATCCATGACATTGCACTGGAAGTGGCAATTAGGAGCATCACCACCGCCGTTGTTTCCGCCGCTTTTAACAGTATAGCAGGAAGTTGTGTGACATGGACTTCGCGGTATATACCAACTGATAATAGCAATGAATAAAGCACCGCAACAACACCTGCTTCTGTCGCTGTGAATATACCGCCCAATATACCACCAATCACAAGTACGATTAAGAAAAGGGATGGCAGGGCACTAAACCCCGCGCTAACAATTTCACCAAGTCCAGCTTTTTCACCAACAGGATAATTGCGAATTTTGGCATAAATAGCGCATACTATCATTAAGGAAAGGGCCACCAACATACCCGGAATATATCCGGCGATAAATAAAGATGCGATTGAAACACCTCCACTTGCCAAACTATAAATAATAAGAATATTACTAGGCGGAATAAGCAGTCCCGTTGTTGACGCTGTTACCGTCACTGCCGCATTAAATGCGGGATCATACCCTTCTTTTTTCATGGCAGGGATCATGAAACCACCAATTGCACTGGTGGCCGCAATGGCAGAGCCAGATATGGCTCCAAATAAAGTACTGGCAATAATATTGACAAATGCAAGACCGCCGGGAAGACGTCCAAGAATTGATTTGGCAAAATCTATCAACCGGCGCGCAATACCGCCTTGTCCCATTAATATTCCAGATAAGACAAAAAACGGGATCGCCAATAGTGCAAAACTATTGATACCCCCGGCCATACGCTGGGCCATGGTTGTCATTGCTGGAGTAGGGTCAATGGTTACCATCATAGTCGCCAAAGTCGCAATACCAATGCTTATTGAAATAGGTACATTTAATAGCAGTAACACTAAGAATGTTATGATCAGAATTAAGATTGAAATATCCATTTACTCGCCCTCTTCTTCTAAATGCGGGTGAACATAATGTTCCCCGCCAAGAGCCGTTTTCATAAAGTCTATAGCGTATAATGTGATTAAAATACCTGAGATCGGAATAACCATATAAATATAGCCAATTTTAAGTCCCAGTGACGCCGACGATTGATTAAGCTCCAAGGTCAGCATGACCAACTGCGTTCCCCCATATATCATCACAGTAATAGCAAAAAAACCCACCATCAAATAAGAAAAAATGGCAATTTTGACCTGCGTTTCTTGTCCAAACTTTTCAACCACATAACTTAATCCCAAATGCGCCCGTTGCCGATATGCCCATGCCGCACCTAATAATCCAATCCATATAAGCAAGAACCGTGCAACTTCTTCGCTCCAACTACTGGGACTATCGGTGAAAAAACGTGTGATAATTTGCCAGGTTACGTCGAGCACCATCAATGCCATCAACGTTGACAGAGTGAACGATAATATTTTATCCATAAATTTAATCATCTCACTCCACCTCTGCAATTTGTTGCATTAAACGATGGACCGGTGTTCCCTGATAACCAGCGTGCATGTCTTTAACCGCATCTTGGAACAGGCTTTTATCAGGATAAATTATTTCAACACCTGCATCAATTACGGCTTGTAAAGCTTCTTCCGTAGATATTTTCCAAAGCTCTTTTTGATAAGGGATCGAAAGACGGGCGGCCTCGGCCACCCAACCCTGCTGTTCAGGGGTTAATTTATTCCATATATGGCTTGAAATAAGCAGTATATCAGGCACCGATGTATGCATATCAAGGGTATAATATTTAGCAATATCATAATGTTTGGAGAGGTAAAAACTCGGCGGATTATTTTCAGCACCATCAACAACACCTTGTTGCAAGGCCGTGTAAAGTTCACCAAAAGAAATAGGCGTTGCCGCCCCGCCCATGGCTTCGACCATGGCTACTGATGTTTGACTTTTTTGCACCCGTATTTTCAAACCCTGCAAATCGGCGGGCTTTCTAATCGGTTTGTCATTTGTATAAAAACTACGGCTACCGGAATCGTAAAAAGCAAGACCACCTAGCCTTACAATTTCACCCGCTTCCAATAAATTTTGTCCAATTTCGCCTTCGAGAACTTTCCAAAGGTGTTCTTCACTGCGAAAAACATACGGAATTGAAAAAACTTTCATTTCCGGCACAAAACTTTCCATTGGGCTAGTGGAAACTTTGGTGACACCAAGCGAGCCGATTTGTAATAATTCCATCATATCGCGCTCGGTACCCAGCTGAGCGTTTGGATAAATATCTACATCCATTGTACCGCCGGAAAGTTCCTTAAGTCGCTCTCCCATAAAAACCATTGCTTTATGGACCGAATGCCCTGTTTCCAAGGCATGCGCCATTTTAAGTGTAATTTTATTTTCTTTTTCCCCGCACGCGCCAAGTAAAGTAAAGACTATGCCCATCAATATCAGACGGCCTAGACGCCAATTAAATTTCGTCATATTTATGATACCTCCCCGTATCATGATTAGCGATTTATTTGCCCGGTAAAACTTTCATTTAATAGGTCGTTTATTTCACTTTCACTAACGCGGTTAATATCACCAACTATGGAATGTTTAAGTGCCGCAGCAGCTGTTGCAAAATTCAGGGTTTCTTCACCTGTTTTTTGAGAAATTATACTATAGATTAAACCAGCGGCAAAAGCATCACCAGAACCAATACGGTCAACAATATCCCGCGTTCTAAATTCTCGACCAACGTTGTAACCTCTACGGTCACGACTGATGGCACTCATAGAATTATCATCAGCACTGGTCACATTGCGAAACGTGCTTACCATAACGTCTAGGTTCGGGTATTGATCAAACATTTTTTGTGTCAGGTTAAAATTACGCCCTTGATCTTTATCTTCAGTGGCGTCCATATCTAAGCAGATTTTACAATCTTTAGAACTGGCCATCAACACATTAACATTTTCAACAATCCTGCCGAGCACTTTTCTGGCATTAAGATTATTCTTTGCCCATAACCCTTCACGATAATTAAAATCAAAAGAGACTTTTAAGCCTTTCTTTTTGGCAACCTTTACCGCCTGTAAAGAAATTTCCGCGAGTTCTTCACTTAAAGCAGGCGTTATTCCCGACATGTGAAACCATTGATAGCCTTCGAAAGCGACCTCCCAGTTAACATCACCCTTTTTAAGCTGTGTAAATGCAGAATGTTCACGGTCATAAATGACCTTACCCGATCTTAAATTTGAACCTGCTTCAAGAAAATATTGACCCATTCGTGCATCATTACGTAATATATGGTCAGAATTTACCCCAAACGAACGCACTTCTTTTAAACACGCTTCTCCCATATCGTTGTTTGGGAATTGGCTTATCATACTTGTCGTTATGCCTA
>JABIPV010000147.1 GCA_018699075.1 Kordiimonadaceae bacterium
AAAAACGTAAAAAGGAACTCGCGGCCGAAGGACTTTTTGATGCTGAACGTAAACGTTTAATTCCTTATTTGCCAAAAATAATAGGTGTCGTTACGTCGCCAACTGGGTCGGTGATACGTGATATTTTACACAGGTTATCAGACCGCTTCCCACGTCATGTACTGGTGTGGCCTGTTCTTGTGCAGGGTGACGGCGCGTCGAAACAAATATCGGATGCTATTGATGGTTTTAATAATATGGATACTGGCGGTAAAATTCCGCGACCTGATGTGATTATCGTTGCGCGCGGTGGCGGCAGTTTAGAAGATCTCTGGTGTTTTAACGAAGAAGAGGTAATCAGAGCGGTGGCAAAATCATCGATACCGCTTATTTCAGCAGTAGGTCATGAAACCGACACCACATTAATCGATTATGTATCCGATTTTCGCTCTCCAACACCGACGGCAGCCGCTGAAAAAGCGGTGCCCGTACGCGATGATTTAATTTACACAATACGTGATTTTGATATGCGCCTTGAAAAAGCCACACGGCGTTACTTTAATGAGCTGGAACAAAAGGTCGAAGGTTTGGGACGTGGATTGCCGAAACCAACTGATATGCTCAGTTTAGCAAGTCAACGTTTCGATGAATTAAGCGATCGGTTGCCACGGGCGTTAAAAGTGGGTGTTGAAAAACACGCCACCAATTTTGAAAGTATTAAAAGATTGCTGAGACCAGAAACCATTAATGTTGAAATTAAAAGATCAGCAGAACAAATAAAAGTAAGCAGTGAAAGAATGAATAGGGCGGTTTCATATAATATTTCAAATAAGAAAAACCAGTTTGAAACCCCGGCTAGATTACTTGGTAGTCTAAGTTATCAAAATGTGCTCGATCGTGGCTTTGCCGTGATACGTGACGGGGAAGGTAAAGCGCTTAGTGACGGCAATAATATTAAAAAAGGCACGGGTCTTGGCATTGAATTCCGTGATGGTGTGGTTCCCGTTATAACCACTGGAGGTAAACCCGCCCAGAAAAAACCGAAGAAAAAAACAGTTAAGCCGGATCAAGGCGAACAAGGTCAACTTTTATGAAAAAAATAATTATTTATGTTTCTCTTTTGCTGATGACATGCGCCGCTCAAGCTGAAAATACGCTTGGAATTAAAGAACCCATGAAACAGGGGGGCTATTATGTGGGCAAAGTTAATCCCGGTGATAAGGTTACATTCCACAGCAATACTGTAAAACAATCCGCAGATGGTTATTTCGTTTTGGGACTAGGTTGGAAGTATAAACCTGTAGCCAATATTCGTGTCGATCATAAAGCGGGCGGTCATACCATGCATCAACTTGACGTGGTTCCCCATGATTATGACGTGGAAGAAATAACCGGCTTGCCGCCAAAATATGTGGCGCCACCAAAAGAAGTTCAAGAACGCATAACAAAAGATGCACTCGCGGTTCGTAAGGTCAGGACTATTTCCAGTGACCTTGATAATTTTAAGGAAAAAATGATCTGGCCTGTTAAAGGAAGGATTAGCGGAAGGTTCGGGTCCCACCGTATATTAAATGGTGAAGCCAGAAGTCCTCATACTGGTCTTGATATTGCGCCGGGTGCAGGTGCCTTAATTGTGGCACCTTTGGGTGGCAAAGTGTCACTGGTTAGTGATCAATATTATACAGGCAACACCCTTGTAATTGATCATGGACATGGGCTCAGTTCAGTTTACGCCCATATGGAAAAGGCATTAGTTGTTGAAGGACAAATGATAGCCCAAGGTGATGAAATTGGCATTGTCGGTATGACAGGCCGGGCCACAGGACCACATCTCCACTGGGGAATGAATTGGTATGGCGAACGGCTTAATGCAGGCGTTGCTCTTGGAATAGAATAGAGGAAAATAGGATGATTTCTCAACTTATAAGAAAAATAATACTATGTGCAGTAACATTTGGTTTTGTAATACCTACGGTCGCGTCGGCTCAATCAGGCATTTTTAGTGGTGATTTAAGCGCTACAGCTGCTGTGAAAAGTGATTATCGCCACCGAGGAGTTTCAAAAACCAATAATGATTTCGCTGTCCAAGGTAGCTTGGATTGGTTTTCTGATAGCGGTGTTTATACGGGTATTTGGGCGTCCAACGTGTCGGATTTCAAAGGTTCTGACGTGGAAAGTAATATTTATCTAGGATATACTACAGAAGTTGATGGTTTTATCTATGATATTGGTGCGACGGCCTATATCTATCCCGGTGGCGACAATGCCAACTATTTTGAAACTTATGGTTCCGTTGGCTTGGATTTCGGTTTACTCACCAGCTCCGTGGGGATCGCTTACATTTTCAGTAACGATAATATCGGGGATGATAATCTTTACTTTTATAATGATACCCGTGCGACAATCCCCAATACGCCTTTTTCTGTTGATCTACATCTTGGTTATGAAGATGGCGCCTTTGGTAATAATAAACTCGACTGGAAAATAGGTACCAGTGTCACATTTGATCAATTTGAACTGGGCGTGGCCTACATTGATACAAATAAAGCGGGAAGACGATCAGGTTCCGGCGTGATGTTTAGTGCAGAGGTGTTTTTCTAAACCAAGAGGGAGGATAACAATAATGAAGGATAAATATTCAAGGCGTGGTTTCATAAGTAAAACGGGTGCAACATTGGCAAGCGCAGGAACGGTTATGACACTTGCAAATATGAATACACCCGCAAAAGCACAAGAAGGGACAAATTCTATGATGGCAGGTAGTGAAATTGACCCGGTAGAATTTGGACAATCCTTAAGCGGACTTGGCATAAACTTACTTGTCACTGATGTTCTAAAAACAGTCGAATTTTCTGAAAAAGTCCTTCTAACTGAAACCATAATGGCTGATAAAGGTTTCGCAATTCTCCGTCGCGGTGACATCGTATGGATGCTGCACGGTGATCAAACATATCACAGCAACCCACTGGCAGGTATTGTAAAAGGTGTTGAGGTAAGGGGCCAAGGCATTGAACTAAGGTTATATGAACTGGACCCTGACGAAGCCGAAGCGAGAGCCAAAGAAAACGGTTACACCATGTTATCGGACAGTGCCAACAAACCCCACGGCTTACGCGAATGCTACATCCTAGACCCCGACGGTTACTGCTGGGTCGCCAGCCGCGCTCTGAAGGACGGCGAAGAGTGAATAGTAGAGTTACCTTCAAATGTTAATTGGCTTGTTACTGTTAGTTTTAGGAGAGTTTACATTAATTGACTAGGCGCTTCAAAACAACAAACGACAAACGTCTGCTTCTAAAGAATTACTCAGCTAAAACTGTTTCTAGTTCCTGTTTTATTCGTGTCATAGTTTTATCTGAATAAGCTAAATACAGTGACACAAGTGGCGATATATAAGCAAAAAACACAAACGGCAGGTAATCTATTGTCGCCACTCCGAGTGCGGTAGTACAAAAAACAGCATTAGTGTTCCAAGGAATAAGAGGTGCAGTCACAGTTCCAGCATCTTCGCATGCGCGTGAAAGAGTTTTTGGATGAAGATCAAATTTTTTATAGGCAGAAGCAAACATTCGTGCAGGAATAATTATAGCCATCGACTGGTTGGCTGCAGTGAAATTAACAAATACACAGGATGCTAATGTTGCGGCCACTAAACCTCCGATGCTACGAACTCTTGATATCATTGCCCCCGCAAGAGATTGCAGCATACCGCTGGCTTCCATAATACCGCCAAAAGACATGGCCGAGAGTACTAGAAAAACAACCATTAACATGGATGACATACCGCCCCGATTAAATAGTTGGTCGATCATAACATCACCACTTTCAATGGAAAATCCACTGGCAATAATGTTTAGAATAAGTGAGTAACTACCAGATAATGTGATCCCTCCCTCTATAGCACTGTTTAAATAATCCCATTGAAATATCGGAACGGCAACAATTGCTAGAAAAATACCTAATATCAACGCCGGCATTGCTGGTAGACCACGAGCGACAAACACGACAACCGCAATCGGACCTATTAACAACCACAGCGAAATATTAAAATGGCTTCTTATAAGGTTTTGTAGGTTTTCAATTTGGCTATTATCCATAGTCGGTGGGGAGTAAAAAATATCAATGATCGTAAATATCATCAATGAAAGTATAATTGCTGGACCTGTCGTATAAACCATGTGCTTGATATGGGTGATTACATCTATTCCTACCATAGCAGGGGCGAGATTGGTTGAATCAGATACGGGCGACATTTTATCGCCAAAATAAGCACCCGATATAATTGCTCCTGCCACTAAGCCGACATTAATTCCCATGACAGTACCAACACCGATTAGAGCTAAGCCTACAGTACCGATAGTTGACCAGCTTGAACCTGTGCAAATTGCGACAATACCACAACTGATACAGCATATGGTTAGAAAGGCTTTTGGTGAAATAATTTCTAGCCCATAATAAATCAGGGTCGGCACAATTCCTGAGGCGATCCAAATTGCGATTAATGCGCCAACTAGCAACATAATTAGATTGGCTTGCATAGCCATATCTATGGAACGTAGAATACCTTTTTCGAGTTTTTTATACGGCACTTTTATCACAAAAAATGCAACCAGCCCCGCGAATACTGCTGAAACAAAAAGGATCATTTCACTAGGAACATAGGCATCGTCTAAAAATAAATTTAAGGTCATTAATCCGATGAGAACAGCTATCGGTAGGATTGACACAAATATAGCAGGTCTGTGCTGATCAGCGCTCTCGTCTAGTGACTTGTTCATGCTGATCCCTAAAATGTATTTTGCTACAGTTGCACACTAAAGTGTTTAACTCCAGTTAAAAGACCTGAATAGGACAATGAACTACGAATATCTGGTTTGGGTCGGAAGCAGTCGGATCGATAAACGGTAATATTTGTGAACGTTTCTATGTCGGACAGTGCGCCATAATGTGCCCGCGTTACTATTCTTCTTATGTTTTGAATTTATTACTCATTATTGTCTTCTATTCCCTTGCCTTTAAGGATGGATAGTCTGGTATCAAACAGAAGGTTTTCGTCTAAAATTTCACCAAATCGAGGTTCTTCATGTGCTAATGTTGCAAAATTCTTCATTTTAGTGACGATCTCTAAATGTTGTGTCGCAATATTTTTCTTCTCTTGAATATCTATGTTGAGATTATAAAGTTCGAAAGGACCATTATTATGCGAAATAGCTTTCCAATTCTTTATGCGTATGGCTCGGCTTCCTCCGTCTTCCCAATACAGATATTCGTGTTGCTCTTGGGCTTTATTTTTTCCTAGCAAAGTCGGTACAATAGACAAACCATCAGTTGTTGCTGGCTTGTTAAGTCCGGCAAATTCAGCGAAAGTTGGCATTAGGTCGGGGAAATATCCAAGATGGTCATTTGAGCTACTAAACGCAATTTTACCAGGCCACCGCACTGCGAAAGGTATACGCAATCCTCCTTCATATAATTCGCGTTTGCCACCGCGGAAGCGTTCGCCAGTTACAGGGTTTAGATTAGGAGCAAGTACACCATGAGGGTGTTTTTCATTTTTAAAATAATCCTGCCCACCATTATCGCCAGACAAAACAACAATCGTATTGTCATCAATATCAAGATCAATAAGAAGTTGCATAATTTCACCAATTTGACGGTCCATCATTTCGACCATAGCAGCATAAGTTTCTCCATCACGGTCGCCTCTTTGGTTTTTGCCCCCCCAATCTTCGTCTTTATATTTCTGCCATGAAGGATCAGTTTTATCAAATCCCCAATAACCATGAGGCGGCGTATATGCCAAATAGGCATAGAAAGGCTTATCTTTATTCTCTTTAATGAATTGAACGGATTGATTGTAAATCAAAGTATGTGAAAAAGTATTACCTTCATAATAATGTCCAGTATTGCCATCTAGTGGAATAATTTTACTGTTTTTAATGAGGAATTCTGGGAAATATCCATGGGCATGGATTTGATTATAATAACCGTAGAAAATATCGAAACCTTGTTTTTCCGGTACACCCGTAGTGCCGCGGTCTCCTAGTCCCCATTTACCAAAACCGCCTGTCGCATAGCCAGCTTCTTTTAGCACTTCAGCTATGGTAACTTCACTATCCGCAATAATATCTCGGGGACCATTACTGCGAATGGGTGTGTGGCCAGCGTGTTGACCCGTCATCAAACTGCTACGAGTGGAAGCACAAACATTGTTACCCGCAAGGAACTGCGTGAACATCATACCTTCTTCTGCAAGTTGATCGATATTCGGCGTTTCGAGAATAGGGTGTTTCATTTTCGACCATTCAAAATAACCCCATTCATCTAGCATAATATGAATAATGTTCGGCTTATCTAATTGATCACATGCAAGAACAGAAGCAGGAGCAGAAAAAGATAGTATGACAAAAATAGCTGCCGCAGAACTTTGAATTGGCACACTTTTTAAGAACACCCCAAAAATTGTTACAAGATTTCGCATTATTATTTCTCCGGTCAATATTACTTACTAACCATTCTATGCTTCACGGCAAAATTTTAACTGCCCGCGATCATCATTTTTTCTATCCTTAATGTTGGCGCGTCTGTGCCATAGCGGATTTCTAGATCATCGGCGGCGGTCATATTTAGGTACATGTCTTTGAGGTTCCCGGCGATGGTGATTTCATTTACGGGATAAGTGAGTTCGCCGTTTTCAATCCAGAAACCGCTTGCACCGCGGCTATAATCACCTGTTATGCTATTAACGCTGCTGCCAATTAATTCGGTGACATAAAAACCGTCTTTGATATCACCCAGCAGATCTTTTACACTGATGCTTCCCGCTTCCATATAAAAATTGGTGGTTGTCGGGGAGGGCGGGGAAGATGTTCCGCGGCTTGCGCGACCATTTGAAATTAAATCAAGCTGTCGTGCGCTGGTACTGTCAAGAACCCAAGTTTGTAAAACGCCATCTTTGATAATATCAAGTGCTGCATTTCGCACACCTTCACCGTCAAAGGGTTTTGAGGATGGGCCACGAGCAATATGGGGGTTATCAATGATGTTTATCGCGGAAGAAAACACCTGTTTTTCCATCATATCGATCAGGAAACTGGTGCCGCGTGCAATGCCTGCACCGTTAATGGCTCCTGCAAGGTGGCCGATTAATGTACGGGATACTCTCGGGTCATAAACAACGGGTACTTCACAAGTGCTTGCCTTATGAGGGTTTAATTTCTTTAACGTGCGCTCGGCGGCTTCCTTAGCGATTTTGTAGGGGCTTTCCATATCTGCAAAGTGGCGCTTTGATGTCCAGGAATAATCCCGTTCCATGGATGTACCTTCACCGGCAATCACGGAAACACTACAACCAAAGTTACTTGATGAATAATGACCGACGAAACCGTCAGAATTGGCAAGACATATATGTCCTGTTGATGCACTGGCTCCTGCGCCTTCAGAATTAGAAATCCCATCGAATTCTAAGGCGTGTGCTTCTGCTTCTGCGGCAATGTTTTTTAAAGTTTCTTCGTCAAGCTCTTTTGGGTCGCATAAATCTAGATCCGGAAGCGCATCCATCGCAAGGAGCCCTTTATCAGCAAGACCTGAGAAAGGGTCCTCAGGTGTATTGCGTGCCATGTCCATTGACCTTGAAACAAGTTCATCCAGTGTCTCATCACTCATGTCGCTAGAAGATACAATGGCTTGGTTTTTGCCAATGATTACTCTTAATCCTAAATCAGCATTTTCTGATCTTTCTAAATCTTCCAGTTTACCAAGGCGCCAAGAAACGGAACTTGAACTGCCGCTGTAATGGATGGCATCGGCGTGATCAGCGCCTGCTTTTTGGGCTTTTTGAACCAGATCAGCAAGTCTTTCCGGTGACATTACATTGGCGCCATTTATACTCATTACTTTTCCTTATTCTATATTTAATTTGGACCATTTGTCGTCGATGGCTTTGATAATATCATCATCCATGTAAATCTGTTCGCCCCATTCGCGGTTAGTTTCACCGTCCATTTTATTGGTCGCATCAAGGCCGACTTTTCCGCCAAGCCCTGACACGGGTGAAGCAAAATCAAGATAATCAATCGGCGTATTTTCCATCATCGTCGTATCGCGAACCGGGTCCATGCGGGTTGACATTGCCCAAATTACTTCCTTCCAGTCACGTGCATCAATATCATCATCCACCACGATCACGAACTTGGTATATAGGAATTGACGTAAATAAGACCATACCCCCATCATCACACGCTTGGCATGTCCGGCGTAAGCTTTTTTCATGGATACCACTGCAACACGGTACGAGCATCCTTCGGGCGGAAGCCAGAAATCCACAATTTCTGGAAACTGCTGTTGCAGAAGGGGAATAAATATTTCGTTTAATGCTTCCCCCAGGATTGCAGGTTCGTCCGGTGGCTTTCCTGTATAAGTGGATAGATAAATGGGGTCTTTGCGCATGGTCACGGCAGTGGCGGTAAAGACCGGGAATTTTTCAACACTGTTATAATAACCTGTATGATCACCAAACGGACCTTCATCGCCGTAATCATCAAGTGACACATGACCTTCAATCACGATCTCTGCGGTTGCGGGAACTTTTAAGGGCACTGTTATACAGTCCACCAGTTCTGTTTTTTTATTACGAAGTAGTCCCGCGAATTGATATTCTGATAGAGTATCAGGCACCGGTGTTACTGCGCCAAGTATGGTTGCAGGGTCCGCCCCCAGAACCACAGCAACTGGAAGAGGTTCTGACTTTTCAGCTTTCCAACGACGATGATGTTGCGCTCCGCCGCGATGTTTTAACCAACGCATCAGTGTTTGGTTTTTGTTGAGCACCTGCATCCGGTAAATACCGAGGTTATAATCATCTTCTTTAATTTTGCCGGGCCCTTTTGATACCACAAGCGGCCAGGTAATTAGCGGGCTAACATCATCGGGCCAACACTTTTGTATTGGTAGTGCGTTTAGATCAATATCATCGCCGGTTAAAACAACCTCATGCACAGGTGCAGACTTAACGGTTTTAGGTCGCATGGTCATGGCTTTTTTAAGCATGGGAAGTTTATCAAGGGCGTCTTTAAAACCGCTTGGAGGCTCCGGCTGTCTTAATTTGGCCAGTGTATGTCCGACTGCACGTAATTCACTAGGTACTGTGCCCATGCCCATGGCAACGCGTTCAACAGTGCCAAAAAGATTGGTAAGAACCGGCATATTACTTTTGCTGCCGTCACATTTTAATACATTTTCAAACAAAAGTGCCGGACCACCCTTCGAGAGGGTCCGACATCCAATTTCTGTCATTTCAAGGTCAGCAGAAACCGGCTCGGTAATTCGAACCAAATTCCCGGTGCTTTCAAGCTGCGCGATGAAATCTCTTAATGATGAATAAGCCATGACTTGTTATAAGAGAATTTGGCTGAAATGATAAGCGTAAAATTAATCTTCTGTAACAGGTGCCGCATTCTCACGTTCAATTGATTCTATGATCAACCGTTTTGCGGTCTCTGGACCTTTCCAGCCAATAATCTTTGCCCATTTTCCTTCTTCAAGGTCTTTATAATGTTCAAAGAAATGTTGGATTTGGTTGAGCAGAAGTTCAGGCAAATCTGTGTGTTTATGGACGTTTTTGTATGTTGGATCAGTTTTAAAATCGGGAACCGCAAGAATTTTTTCATCCATGCCTGCTTCGTCTTCCATCAAAAGCACACCAATTGGGCGGGCACGAATGATGCAACCAGGAACCAAAGGCTCCCCAACGACAACAAGCACATCACATGGGTCACCATCATCAGAAAGAGTGTGAGGGATATAACCATAGTTAGCAGGATAACGCATTGGTGTATGAAGAATACGGTCAACAAGAATAGCACCACTTCGTTTATGCATTTCATATTTAACCGCGGCACCGCCAACAGGTACTTCAATGATGACATTAATTTCTTCAGGTGGATTAAGGCCCGCGTTAATTTTGTTTATTAAAGGCATTTAAAAATACTCATTTGATTAAGTTTTAATAATATGCGCGCAATATAGCCAATAATAACACTTTGTCAGTATGTTTTTAATAAAAAAACCCCCGCCCAAATGTTCAATAAGGGCGGGGGTTCTAAATGATTGATAATATAAGGCTTTATTAGCCAAGATTAAGTTTAGCAACAATCGCTACAAGTAATATAGCAACAATATTGGTAATTTTAATCAATGGGTTAATGGCGGGACCTGCCGTATCTTTATAAGGGTCACCAACAGTATCACCGGTTACAGACGCTTTATGGGCTTCTGAACCTTTACCACCATGATTACCATCTTCGATATATTTCTTAGCATTATCCCATGCGCCACCACCGGAAGTCATGGAAATTGCAATGAATAACCCAGTAATAATTGTACCAAGAAGCATTGCTCCAAGTGCTTGGAAAGCAGGAACTAGATCACCTGTTACCAAATATGCAGCAAAGAATAATACGAATGGCGCAAGAAGTGGTAATAGTGAAGGTAAAATCATTTCACGAATTGCTGACTTTGTTAAAAGGTCAACGGCTTTACCATATTCTGGTTTGCCAGTACCTTCCATGATGCCAGGAATTTCCTTAAATTGACGACGAACTTCAACCACTACACTGGCGGCCGCACGACCAACAGCAAGCATCGACATCGAAGCAAATAGGTAAGGAAGCATGCCGCCAATAAACAGACCGATTACAATGAACGGGTCTTGTAATGGGAATGTGATATCCGCATATTTTGGAAAATAATGGGCAATTTCTTCGGTATAAGCTGCAAAGAGCACAAGTGCTGCAAGAGCCGCTGAACCAATCGCATAACCTTTTGTAACCGCTTTGGTTGTGTTTCCAACCGCGTCAAGTTTATCGGTTGTTGTGCGAACATCTTCAGGTAATTTTGCCATTTCAGCAATACCGCCCGCGTTATCAGTTACTGGGCCATACGCATCAAGCGCAACAACCATACCTGCAAGCGATAACATTGCAGTAGCTGCAATCGAAATACCAAATAGTCCGCCTTGCGAATAAGCGATGAAGATACCGCCACAAATGATGATCACAGGAACTGCCGTTGATTCCATTGAAATCGCCAGTCCTTGAATAACATTTGTTCCGTGACCTGTTTCTGATGCTTCTGCGATCACTTTAACGGGACGATATTCAGTACTTGTATAATATTCAGTAATCCAAACAAGCAATCCTGTTACACCAAGACCCGTTAGGATACAGTAGAACAAGTTCATGGAAGTAAGTATTCTGCCATCAGACATTTCAGATGAAGAAAACAAGTCAATCTGGTTGAACATACCGAAAATAAGTGCTGCTGAAATAACCCCACTAACAATAAGTCCTTTATAGAGCGCTGCCATAATATTTTCTGAACCTGCGCCCATTTTAACAAAGAATGTTCCAATTATCGTACCAATGATACTAAGAGCACCGATCATAAGTGGTAATAGCATCATGTTCTCAACAGAGCTTTCTACAAAGGCACTTGATGCAATCAGCATAGTTGCAACTATTGTCACAGCATATGTTTCAAATAAATCCGCTGCCATACCCGCACAGTCACCAACGTTATCACCAACGTTATCGGCAATTGTTGCTGGGTTGCGTGGATCGTCTTCCGGGATGCCGGCTTCAACTTTACCAACCATGTCACCACCAACATCAGCACCTTTTGTAAAGATACCGCCGCCAAGGCGAGCAAAGATGGAAATAAGACTTGCACCAAACCCGAGACCAATAAGGCCTTCAAGGTTGTATCTTACATCAGCGCCAGATGAGACCATATAGATGTAATATAATGCAACACCAAGCAGACCAAGGCCAACGACTAGCATTCCTGTAATCGCACCGGATGTAAATGCAACATCAAGTGCTTTACCAATATTTTCAGAAGCGGCTTGTGCGGTTCTAACATTGGCACGAACAGACACATTCATTCCTATGTAACCTGCGGCGCCAGAAAGTACAGCCCCTGCGATGAAGCCGACAGCCACATGACCACCTAGCAGTAAATATAATAAAATGGCAACGACGACACCAACTATGGCGACGGCCTTATACTGTCTGTTTAGGTAGGCGGCAGCACCTTCTTGAATGGCAGATGCAATTTCCTGCATTCTATCATTACCTGTGCCAAAGGACATTACCCTTTTTGTTGCGTAAATACCGTATAGTAGTGCGAAAACTCCACACCCTATGATGGTTAGATATATATTAGTCATTATTTCCCTCTATTTTGGTTTTCTTAAATTGCGTATTTCTTATAAAACTTTTGCTTAAATCAGTGAAAATGTACCCTTCCTGAAAAAAGATAAATTACAATGCTCAATTATGATTAGGAAATCAAGCGCAGAATTGGCTTTGATCAGATATATTGACCTGCGATAATACTTAAAAATACGATTATGCCAAAATGATGGTTGGATTTAAAAAGTTCCAAACAGATGTCACGGCTATTAATATCTAATTTTTTAAGTTGATGTATTAAATGACCTGCCGCTATCAGCATGCCAAGATAAAAGGCTATCCCCATCATTGAGTAAAAACCCGCGGCGAGGAAAAATACAAAACAAATACAATAAAAACCTGAAAGCCACTGGTGGGTTTTATTGCCAAATCTTAAGGCGGTTGATTTAACGCCAACAATAATATCGTCTTCTCTATCTTGATGGGCATATATTGTATCATAGCCAAGGGTCCAAAATATCCCGCCGATATAGAGCAATATTGCGGGTAATTCTATGGTTTGTGTAACAGATGCCCAGCCTAATAAGGCGCCCCAGTTAAAAGTAAACCCGAGCATAAGTTGGGGCCAGTAAGTTATCCTTTTCATAAGCGGGTAAATAACAATAAAAACCAGCGAAAAAGCCCCCACCACTTGTGTGAAGCGATTAAGCTGCAACAATATAAATAGCCCGATCAGACATAAAAAAACCAGAAATAATAAAGCACCAAGTACCGAAACACGACCACTTGGAAGGGGTCTGCATTTGGTGCGTTCTACCTGTGCGTCGGCCTCCCGGTCCCATAGATCATTTACCACGCAGCCAGCGCCGCGCATTACAAAGGCACCAATGGTAAAAATGATCAGTAAATCAAAATGCATTTCAAATAAAACATGACCGTAAGCATGGCTCGCTAAGGCGATGGACCATAGTCCGGGCCATAAAAGAAGCCATGTGCCGATCGGGCGATCCGCCCGCATTAGCTGAAGGTAACCAAGAGCAAAATCAGGAGATAATTTATTAACCCAATTCTGTTCGACGGTGTCTTCCGGCGCTTCTTTTAATCGCTTGTTTAATTTTGTCATTTGTCTTTATACTTTATATGATTATCATATGATTATACTCATAACTGAATTAGGTCAAATGTCGAATAAAAACCCAAAAACGCGTCTTTATGTAAGTGATCCGTTAAAAGCAGGCGCAGTTATTTTAATAGATAGCAACCAAGGACATCATTTGGTCAATGTCATGCGCATAAAAATGGCTGAATATGTGAGTTTATTTAATGGCAGCGAAGGGGAATGGCTGGGTGAAATAACCAAAGTTGGCAAAGGTAAGGCCATGGTTACTGCGCGCGAAAAAATAGCCGAACAATCCCATGAGCCGGATTTATGGTATTTATTCGCCCCTCTTAAAAAAGCACGTGTTGATTATATGATGCAAAAAGCAACCGAGCTTGGGGTTAGCGTGATTAGTCCCGTTATGACCGCCCGAACTAATTTGGATAAATTAAAAATTGAAAAATTAAAAGCCAGTGCATTTGAAGCTGCGGAACAATGTGGCCGCATGTCTGTGCCAAGCATAAATGATATTATTTCATTGGATGATATGCTTAAAAGTTGGCCAGAAGACAGAGCGCTTATTTTTTGTGATGAAGTAGGTGATGCCGTGCCGATGAAAGACCTGACAAGTGAATTTGATAAATGGGCTGTAATCATTGGTCCTGAAGGTGGTTTCACAGAAGAAGAGCGTAAAAAAATAAAAGATCATCGAAATACCCTTCCAGTAACCCTTGGACCTCGAATTTTGCGTGCGGATACAGCGGCGGTTACCGCCATATCATTATGGCAATCATTTTTTGGAGATTGGAAACAATGAAGGATTATAAAAATTCTCCCTGGGGACAACCTCCCGAAGATCAAAAGCCGCCGCGAAAATCAATGCGCTCCTTTGTGACCACTGTCATCGGGGTGATTATTGTCACATTCATTATAGCCTATATACTCTCAGCCGACTTACCAACGGGCATGGGGGCCAGTTTGGCGTATGATTTTTTATTGCTTGCATTAATTGGCGCAGGTCTGATTGGCCATGTGATTAGTAACCCCGGTCAAGCTCTGCGAAACATTGCGGGATGGATCATTATTTTTGGTATTTTAGCGCTTGGTTATTCCATCTGGAACGGAAATGGACGTTTATCCAGTGAATTAAACCCATCAGCGGGATATAGTGAAGATGGTGCTATCACTTACCGAGCAGACCGTAGCGGGCATTATATGGTGAAAGTCGATGTGAATAGTGTTCCGCTTGATTTTATGATTGATACAGGCGCCACGCACATGGTGCTCAATATCGCGGATGCAGAAAAAATTGGTTTCGATATTGATCAGCTATCATTCGATATTCCCGCCTCGACGGCGAATGGCGTGGTTTATAGTGCACCCGTTAGGTTTAGTACAGTCGTGGTCGGTCCTATTCGCGTGGAAAATGTCAATGGTTTCGTTAATCAAGGCGAGCTGGATATCTCTCTTCTGGGTATGAGCTTTTTAAATAAATTATCTGGATATGAAGTTCGTGACGGCCTATTGACATTATATCCCTAATCCCTACATGATGGTTAACGCGCATCAGGCTATTAAAAAGAAAGCTTAAAAGTGACAAACATTTCTAAAAACTCCCCAATTGAAAATAAACAACAACTGATTGACTATATCGCTTCAGGTTCTAAACCGGAGAGCGACTGGACAATTGGTACAGAACACGAAAAATTTGTTTTCTGTGTGGATTCGCAAAAACCTGTTCCTTATGCGGGTGATCGAAGCATAAAAGCCATTCTTGAAGCGCTGCAAAAAGAATTCGACTGGTCACCGATGATGGAAGGTGACAATATTATTGGCCTTTTGAAAGATGGACAGTCTGTAACTCTTGAGCCCGGAGGCCAATTGGAACTTTCAGGGGCCATGGTTAAGACACTTCATCAAACTTGCGCTGAATCTACGTCTCATCTACGTCAAGCACAAGCGGTGAGTGAAAAACTTGGAATTAATTACCTTGGTATGGGATTTAATCCTAATACCAAACGTGAAGACGTGCCGATCATGCCCAAAGGGCGCTATAACATCATGCGTGATTATATGCCCAAACGTGGAAGTCTAGGCCTCGATATGATGCTGCGCACATGTACCATCCAAGTAAACCTTGATTATTCAAGTGAAGCAGACATGGTGAAAAAATTCCGTGTTTCTTTGGCCCTTCAACCGCTCGCGACAGCAATTTTTGCGGCCTCACCGTTTACAGAAGGCAAACCAAACGGTTTTCAAAGTTATCGTTCACACATCTGGACCGACACGGACCCGGATCGCTGCGGTATTTTGCCGTTTGTTTTTGAAGACGGTATGGGGTTTGAAGCCTACGTTGATCACGTATTGAATGTGCCGATGTATTTCGTTCATCGAAACGGTATTTACCATGATGCATCGGGAAAATCGTTTAAAGATTTCATGAACGGTAAGCTAGAAGGATTTGAAGGGGAAGTCCCGACCATTGCCGACTGGGAAGATCATATGAGTACTCTATTCCCTGAAGTGCGTCTGAAGAAATTCCTTGAAATGCGTGGCGCTGATGGCGGCACGTGGAGTAAAATTTGTGCTCTTCCTGCCCTTTGGGTAGGGCTTTTATATGATCAATCATCACTTGATGCTGCATGGGATATGGTCAAAGACTGGACTCACGAAGAACACCAACATTTACGTGACAATGTACCCAGAGACGCACTTTCTGTTCCCTTTAGAAATGGGACAGTTCAGGATTTGGCGAAACAAATGCTTGATATTTCTGCCGCTGGACTAGAACGCCGCGCTAAACTCAATAACACTGGCGACGACGAACGCGTGTTCCTAAAATCTCTTTATGAAACTGTAAATAGTGGAAAAACAACCGCACAGGCCATGCTAGACTGTTATCATAATGGCTGGAAAGGTGACGTTTCAAAAGTGTTTGAAGATTGTTCCTTTTAAGATAATCAAAATTTCTGGGTAGTCTAAC